>NZ_JBFTNR010000910.1:0-1368 GCF_056665995.1 Stenotrophomonas sp. 05L44_2 | reverse complement strand
GTCGGCATGGCCGGCACGCGCTACAACGCCGATCACCTCAAGGCTGGCGACAATGCTGCGGTCGGCCACGCCAAGTACGATTTCAAGGACCTGCGCACCGTTGCACCGTTGACCTGGTCGAACAACGCAGGTGCCGGCGGCATCTATTCCAGTGCCCACGACATGGCGCGCTGGATGCAGGTGCAGCTGGCCGAAGGCAAGCTGGCCGATGGCACTGCGCTGTTCACCGCCAAGAGCCAGCAGCAGATGTGGCAGATGATCACGCCGCAGACGATTCCGGCGCCGAGCGTGCCGGAGCTGGCACCGGCGCGGGCCAACTTCGCCGGCTATGGCGAGGGCTGGAGCCTGAGCGACTATCGCGGGCAGAAGCTGGTCTGGCACACCGGTGGCTGGCCGGGCATGGTTTCGCGGCTGACCCTGGTGCCGGGCGAGAAGCTGGGCGTGGTGGTGCTGACCAACCAGGAAGTGGGTGCGGCCTTCAATGCGATCACGCTGAGCGTGCTCGATGCCTACCTTGGCGGTGAAAAGCACGACTGGGTGGATGCCTATGCCAAGGGCGTGGCCAAGGGCCAGGACAAGGCCGACGAAGCGTGGGCCAAGCACCAGGCCGAGCGTGACAAGGGCAGCAGGCCGTCGTTGCCGCTGGCCGGGTATGCGGCCACCTACCGCGACCGCTGGTATGGCGACATGGTGGTGACGGCGGAAGGCAAGGGCCTGCGCCTGCGCTTTGCAAAGACCGCGCAGCTGAGCGGCCGCCTGGAGCACTGGCAGCACGACACCTTCATCGTGCGCTGGGACGACCGCTCGCTCAATGCCGATGCGTTCGTCAATTTCAGCCTGGACCCGGATGGAAAAGTGCGCGAGGTGCGCATGCAGCCGATCTCGGACCTGACCGATTTCAGCTTCGATTTCCAGGACCTGCTGTTCACGCCGGTGAAATGACGCCGCCGGGCGCGGCGCTACCGTTTGGCCGAGCGGACGGGTAGCGCCGGACCACGTCCGGCGAGCGCGTAGCGCGGTTGCAGGCGATCCGCCGGGCATGGCCCGGCGCTACCCGGAACCGGTAATGATCGTCGGCCGGCGTACACACGCGGCGTGGGATACTCCGCCGGCTATCGATGGCGAGGGAATGCGATGTTCCGTTGGTTTGAATCCCTGATTCCGGTGTTTCCGCCCATTGACGGGCGCATGCCGCCGCGCACCGTGGTGCCGTTCTACCTGCACTACCTGCGGCCGGTGTGGCCGGTGCTGCTGGCCACCCTGGTCGCCGGCCTGCTGCTGGCGCTGGTGGAAGTGGCGATGTTCGATTTCCTCGGCCGCATCGTCGACATGGTTGCCGAGCAGCCTGGTGCGGACTTCTTCCAGCGC
>NZ_JBFTNR010000909.1:0-1375 GCF_056665995.1 Stenotrophomonas sp. 05L44_2 | reverse complement strand
GCTGTGGCCAATAGCGCAGGGCCTCATTGCCGTCGCCGGCGACCACGGCGTGGCAGCCGAGCTGCTCCAGCTGGTCACGCAGGATCGCCTGGTTGATCGGGTTGTCTTCGGCGACCAGCACCTGCAGCCCGCCGAACCTGCGTGTCGCGGGCAGACGCCCGTTGACCTCGGCGGGCAGTGCTCGCCCGGCTGCAGCCGCCAGCGCCATCACGATCGCATCCAGGCGATGCACGCCGACCTGCCAATGTCCCTGCACCTGTTGCGGCTGCATTCCGCCTTCGCGGCAGGCCACCACCTGCGGTCCACTCCACGCAGGCGCACCCTCGTCCAGCACAAGGTCGAGCATCACCGTGCCAGGGTCGACAAGCGCCGGCGCATCCTCGCGGTGCACGCTGGCCTGTGCGCCACGCTGCTGCAGCCGATCGCATATCGATTGTGCAAACTCGCGAACGCTGCCGCGAACCTGCACTGGCAGCCCTGCCGGCATCTGCGGTGAAGCCGCCTGCAGCGGATCGGGTATTGCCTCAGGCAGCGGCAGTTCGACCGAGAAACTGCTGCCCAGGCCGCTTTCGCTGACCACCCGCAGGTGGCCGTCCATCATCGCGGTCAGGTGTGCACAGATCGCCAGGCCCAGTCCGGTGCCACGCATGGCATCGGTGCCCGGGTTGGCCTGGAAGAAKGGTTCGAACAGATGTGCCTGGTGCTCGCTGGCGATGCCGATGCCGGTATCGGCCACCTGCCAGCGCAGCCAGCAGCGATCATCGATGTGCTGTGCACCCAGGCGCACCACGACCCGACCGCTGTCGRTGAACTTCAGCGCATTGCTGATCAGGTTGTTGAGGATCTGGCGGATGCGCGCGGCATCACCATTGACCGCAGCCGGCACGTCCGGGTCGATGCAGGCGTAGAACTGCAGGCCCTTGTGTGCGGCGGCAGCGGCGTAGGAGTCCAGTGCGTCCTCGGTCAACCGCACCGGATCGAACGCGCCGGGTTCCAGGCTCAGCTGGTCGGCCTCGGCCTTGCTGACATCCAGGATGTCGCTGATCAGCTGCATCAATGTCGATGATGAGCGCTGGATCGTGTCCAGGTAGTCCTGCTGGCGCGCATCCAACGGGGTCAGGCCAAGCAGCTCCAGCGTGCCGAGCACGCCGTACAGCGGGGTGCGTATCTCATGGCTCATGGTGGCCAGGAACTGGCTTTTGGCGCGGTTGGCCTGGTCGGCCGCACGCCGTGCCTGCTGCAGCACCTGTTCGGCCTCGTGCTGGCTGCTGAGATCGATGAACAGGCACAGCACAGCCGGTTCGCCGCGATAGCGCGCGGGCGTGGCGGTGATCAGCAGGTGGCGGTTGTCCGGCGTGGTGTAGGCCAGGCCGTC
>NZ_JBFTNR010000908.1:0-1379 GCF_056665995.1 Stenotrophomonas sp. 05L44_2 | reverse complement strand
CTGCAGCGTGGTGTAGATCAGGTTCACGTCGATCACCCGGCCCTTCAGCCCGGGCTTTTCGCCGTTCTCCAGCACTTCGATGTAGTCATGCAGGCGGAACGGTCGCGTGGTGAAGATCAGCAGCGTGCAGAAGATGTTGGACAGCACGCTCCAGGCCGCGAAGAACGCCACCGCGCCCACCGCAGCGAAACCGGTGAAGGCCGTCCACAGCACCGAGGGCGATGCACCGAGCAGGCTGAGGATGTACAGCACCGCGCTGAAATAGACCACGAAGCTGGTGATCCGGCGCGCGCCCATCACCATTTCCGGCGGCAGCGTGTAGTGGTCGGCGAAGCGGCGGATCAGGCGCCGCGCCAGCACCCGCACCAGCCAGGCGGCGAGCAGGGTGATCAGGATCTGCAGGGCGATCCCGATGTCATGCAGCCAGGGGTGGGTCCAGGCGGGCAGGTGGTCCTTCAGCGACAACATCATGGGGCGACAACGTGTGACGGAAACGGGGCTTGATGTTACCCGGCGCGTGTCGACGTTTCGACCGCCTGTGCCCAGGCAAGGCAGACAAGGTCCTGTTTGTGCTGCTGCAGGCAGGCGCGGCCGCTTTCGGCACGCCAGTGCAGGGAAACGTCGAACGCCTGCAGCAGCATGCAGGTCGCGATCGCCAGCAGGGCGGCGCAGGAAGGGCTGGACATGGGATGCTCCTGGCCGGGCAGGCCTGCGGGGGACCTGTGATGGATGCAGCCAGGCGCGAAAAGGTTGCAACCGAAAAGCGCTCCGGAAGATCTAAACCTTTTTCCGGCAGGCCGCATCCAACGGATATGCTCGACACCACCATGCCCGCGCCGCCTGCCGCCAACGACGTCGTCGACGAAACCGCCTTGGTACGTGCAGCGGCGGCCGGCGATACCGCTGCCTATGAACAGCTGTATCGGCAGCATGCGCCGCGGGTGTTTGCCACCCTGTGGCGGCTGTGTGGCGGGCAGCAGGCGCGTGCCGAGGATGCACTGCAGGAAGCGTTCCTGCAGGCATGGAAGGCACTGCCCGGCTTCCGTTTCGAGAGCAGCCTGTCGACCTGGCTGCATCGGTTGGGAGTGAACGCCGCGCTGATGGAACTGCGCGGTCGTGCCGCCGGGCATGACCACGACAGCCTGGACGACGTGGACGGTGGGCTGCCGGAGATGGCGGTGCATGACGGCTGCGCCGGCACCGAACGCGACCTGGAACGCGCGTTGGCGACCCTGCCGCCGCGCGCGCGTGCGGTCTTGGTGCTGCACGATATCGAAGGCTGGAAAGAACATGAAATCGCCGGCCAGCTGCAGCTGGAGGTCGGCAGTTCCAAAGCACAGCTGCATCGCGAGCGTGGCCTGCTGCGCGCGCGCCTGGGA
>NZ_JBFTNR010000907.1:0-1383 GCF_056665995.1 Stenotrophomonas sp. 05L44_2 | reverse complement strand
GGGCGTGGACTACGAAGGCACCCGTTCGCGCAGCTTCTGCTCGATCAACTACGGCCTCAATTCGTACGCCAGCAACATCGTTCAGCCGCTGGCCAATGCCTGCGAAGAACATGGCCTGACCCCGCCGCGCATCGTCACCGAGTGCGGCCGCGCGATGACCGCGCACCACGCGGTGCTGATCGCCAACGTGTCTGAAGTGGAACAGGCGCAGGAAGGCCGCGTGCCGGACCAGCACGACGACGAGCCGGCCTCGATCCGCCACCTGCGCGAGATCCACGAAGAACTGGACGTGCGTCCGGCGGTGGAGCTGTTCCAGGAAGCACAGCACTTCCACGCCGAAGGCCTGTCCAGCTATGCGCTGGGCCAGATCGACCTGCCGCAGCGTGCGCGCATCGACGATCTGTTCTATGCCATCGCCCATGGCGTGCGTGCGCGCCTGAGCTACGACGAGAAGAGCCATCGCCCGGCGCTGGATGARCTGAACGAGCGCCTGGTCGACAAGTACTTCGTCAACTTCAGCGTGTTCGAATCGATTCCCGATGCGTGGGCGATCGACCAGGTGTTCCCGATCGTGCCGATCGAGCGCTTGAACGAGATGCCGGATCGCCGCGGGATCATCGCCGACATGACCTGCGATTCCGATGGCATGGTCAAGACCTACGTCGAGAACGAAAGCCTGGACAGCTCGCTGCCGCTGCACGCGATCAAGCACGGCGAGAGCTACCGCATCGGTTTCTTCMTGGTCGGTGCCTACCAGGAAATYCTYGGCGACATSCACAACCTGTTCGGYGATACCGACGCGGTGGAAGTGCTGGCCGATGCCGATGGCTATGCCATCACCCAGCAGCGCCGCGGCGATACCACCGACGTGATGCTGGACTACGTGGGCTACAAGCTGGATGACCTGCGTGCGGCTTACGCCGAGCGCGTGGCATCGGCGGACCTGTCGCCGGAACGCGCGCAGGAGCTGTCCGAAGCGCTGGAAGCGGGCCTGACCGGTTACACCTACCTGTCCGATGAACCGTTGATCTGAGGGTGACGGGAACGCCGGGCATGGCCCGGCGCTACCGGTGCTGATGAGCGCCCGCGCGATCTTCCATCTGTTCCTGCATGCCGCCGTGCCAGCCCTGCTGGCATGGCTGTTCTGGCGCAAGCGCTTCGCCTCGGCGTGGCTGTTGCTGCTGCTGGGCTGGATCATCGATCTGGACCACCTGCTGGCCGATCCGATCTACGCCCCGAACCGCTGCAGCATCGGCTTCCACCCGCTGCATACCGCACCGGCGATTGCCGTGTATGCCGGGCTATGCGTGCCGAAGAAAACGCGGCTGGTAGGCATCGGTTTGATGATCCACATCGTGCTCGATGCCATCGACTGCTGGTGGA
>NZ_JBFTNR010000906.1:0-1392 GCF_056665995.1 Stenotrophomonas sp. 05L44_2 | reverse complement strand
CATGGGGGACTTGGACTCTGTAGCAGTGCTCAGGGGAAGGCCGGCGCCAGCGCCGGGCCACGTGCAACCGTGTCACTTTCCCCGCCGCCGTCAGGGTGGGCGCGCGCCGGGGAAACCCCTGCATTGTCGCGTTTTCAGCCGCGCGGGGCAAAGCCGTGCCATACGCGGCGGTACTGCACGCCGGCAACGCTGTGATCCATCCACGCATGGCGTGGGTCTGCGGAAACATCGCCGCGCGAGGAACGGCCAGGTGTCTGCACCCGTAGATCCACGCCATGCGTGGATGAGGCCTTCCCGCAACACCACCAACAAAAAAGGACGCAGCCTCGCGGCTGCGTCCATCGTGAGTCCAACCGGGAGAGAGTCGGCGGGACTTACTTGACCTCAAACTCCTGCGGCGTTCCGGCCGCCTTACCATCAACCATGACTTCGGCGCGGTACTTGCCGGCCGGCCAGCCATTGGCATTCTTGAAGGTGATGTTGGTGGTCTCTGCACCGCTGGTGTTCAGGGTTGCGTTCTGCTCACCGGCCACCTGGCCATCCTGGAAGGTCAGCTTGGCGCCGACGGTGACATTGTTGGCCGCGCCATCGGTCTTCACCGAGACGATGACATCGTCCTTCGGCGCGAACAGGGCGGCCGTGGTGACCGACTTGTCAGCTGCGGCGGTCTTGCCGACAGTGACCGCCGATACCGCTACGGCCGATGCAGCCATCGGCGGCGGCGCGCCGGTCATCGGCGCGGGCGCCTCGGCCGGCGTGGTTGCCGCCGGAGCTGCGTTGTTGTCTGCGGTTTCTTCCTTCTTCTTGCAGCCCACCAGGGCGACGCTGCCCAGCAACGCGGCCAGCAGGGCATTCTGAAGCGGGGTCGTCTTGATCATTCGGGGTTCCTCCAAGGATTGTTCGGACGGCGATTGGATCGCCGGTATTACTTCGGCGGCAGTTTCAGGGTCTGGCCCGGGAAGATCTTGTCCGGGTCGTCGAGCACATCGCGGTTGGCTTCGAAGATCTTCTTCCAGGCGTTGGCATCGCCCAGGTGCTGCTTGGCGATCTTCGACAGCGAATCACCCTTCTGCACGGTGTAGGTGCCACCGCTGACCACCTCGGCGGTACTGTCCACCGAAGCACTGACGCCGGAAAAGTCCGCCTTGGGGACCTGCTGGGCGGTACTGTCGACGCTGCCACTGACGCCGGAGAAATCGGCTTTCTTCTCGGTACTCATCCACACACTCCCGTCTGTATGACTACATGGCTGGCACGGTGTCATAGAGGTTGTTAAATGGGGATGGTGCCGATGTGAAGCCGCCCCCCGGGGCGGCTGAACAATCGGGGCCCAACCGGTAGCGCCGGGCCATGCCGGGCGGCTCCGTATGGGGCCGCTGCGCTCGCCGGGCA
>NZ_JBFTNR010000905.1:0-1394 GCF_056665995.1 Stenotrophomonas sp. 05L44_2 | reverse complement strand
CACTTCACCGTGTGGGTTCAGTGCCTTGTAACGGTAGTTCGGCATGTCAGCGTCGTCCCTGCACKCGCATCAGCCTTCCTCGGTCACGCGCAGGACTTCCTCGAGGGTCGTCTGCCCGCTCAGGGCCTTGCTCAGGCCATCCTCGTACATGGTGCGCATGCCGGCTTCGCGGGCGATGCGCTCGATCTCGCCCATGCCATCGCGACGCATCACCGCACGGCGCAGCGCGTCGTTCATCACCAGGAATTCCATGATGGTGGTGCGCCCCAGGTAGCCGGTCGGCGCCAGCGCCGAAGGCTTCGGGCGATAAAGGTAGATCGTTCCATCCGGTTGCAGGCGGCGCAGGTCGAAGCGTTCGATCTCTTCCGGCGAGGCTTCGTAGCGTTCGGCGTGGGTCGGCTCCAGCCGGCGCACCAGGCGCTGGGCCAGGATGCCGTTGATGGTGGAGGTGAGCAGATAATCTTCCACGCCCATGTCGAGCAGGCGGGTGATGCCGCCTGCGGCATTGTTGGTGTGCAGCGTGGACAGCACCAGGTGGCCGGTCAACGCTGACTGGATCGCGATGCGCGCGGTTTCCAGGTCGCGCATTTCGCCGATCATGATGATGTCCGGATCCTGGCGCACGATGCTGCGCAGCGCATTGGCGAAATCCAGCCCGATCTGTGGCTTGGCCTGGATCTGGTTGATGCCTTCGATCTGGTACTCGACCGGATCTTCAACGGTGATGATCTTGACGTCGGCGGTGTTGAGCTGGCTCAGCGCGGTGTACAGCGTGGTGGTCTTGCCCGACCCGGTGGGGCCGGTCACCAGCAGGATGCCGTGCGGCTGTTCAAGCACCTTGCGGAACTGCGGCAGGAAGGCATCGGTGAAGCCCAGCCGATGGAAGTCGAACACCACCGTCTCGCGATCAAGCAGGCGCATCACCACGCTTTCGCCGTGCGCGGTGGGCACCGTGCTGACACGCAGGTCCAGTTCCTTGCCCTGCACGCGCAGCATGATGCGGCCATCCTGCGGCAGGCGGCGCTCGGCGATGTTGAGACGGGCCATGATCTTGATGCGGCTGATCACCGCCGCGGTCAGGTTGGCCGGCGGGCTCTCGCCTTCGACCAGCACGCCATCGACGCGGTAACGCACCTTCAGCCGATTTTCGAACGGCTCTACGTGGATGTCCGACGCGCGCAGTTCGACCGCGCGCTGGATCACCAGGTTGACCAGGCGGATCACCGGCGCTTCGGAAGCGAGATCGCGCAGGTGCTCGATATCGTCCACTGCGCCGCCCTCGCCATCGGCGGTTTCCACGATCGCGCCCATCGCACTGCGGCCCTGGCCGAACCAGCGCTCGACCAGATCATCGATCTCCGCGCGCATGCCCAGCAGCGGCGTGACCGGTACAC
>NZ_JBFTNR010000904.1:0-1396 GCF_056665995.1 Stenotrophomonas sp. 05L44_2 | reverse complement strand
ACTTCAGGTTGCCCAGTGCCTGCACCTGTTCCGGCGCCGCGCCCAGCTGCACGAACCGCGCAGCGTCATCCTGCGACTGTGCGGCCACGCAGGTGACCGTGCGCAGCGCACGCCGGATCAACGCCGCCAGCACGCGGTAGCCGCGCAGCGATCGGGCCGACAGGCGCGCATTGAGGATGTACACCGGAATGCGACGGTCGCGGCAGCCGAACAGCATGTTCGGCCACAGCTCGGTTTCCAGGATCAGCGCCAGGCTGGGCTGGAAGTGCCCCAGGAAGCGGTTGACGCTGCCCGGCACGTCGTACGGCAGGTACACATGGTCCAGCGCATCGCCCCACAGCGCGCGCACCCGTTCCGAGCCGGTCGGGGTGATGGTGGTGATGACCCAGCGGATGTCCGGCCGCTGCGCGCGCAGCGCATTGACCAGCGGCGCAGCGGCGTTGACCTCGCCCACCGAGACCGCATGCAGCCASACCCGGGGCTGGCCGCTGGGCTGCGGATAGGACGCATAGCGTTCATCCCAGCGCCGGAAGTATTCACGGACCCGGAAGCCGCGCCAGACCAGGTGGTACACGGTGATCGGCAGCAGGAGGTACAGCACGGCCGAGTACAGGCCACGCAGGATCCATTCGACAGGGTCTTTACGCATGCGGCAAGGATACGGGAGCCCCCCGGGAAAGACACGCGGCCGGATTGGTAGAATGGCGGCATGTCCGATGCCACCACCGCCGTCCGTCCGTCGCTGCGTGATCCACGCAACTGGCCGATGTTTGCCGTCATGTTCACTGCCTTCGGGATCGCCCGGCTGCCGTGGACGCTGCAGCGCGTGCTGGGCCGCGGGGTCGGCTCGATCGCCTGGCGCCTGGCCGGCAGCCGCCGCCATGCCGCCGAGGTCAACCTCAAGCTGTGCTTTCCCGAGAAGGACGAGGCCTGGCGCAAGCGCCTGGTGCGCGACAGCTTCGACGCCTTGGGTGTGGGCATCTTCGAATGCGCGCGTTCCTGGTGGGGCAGCATCGACAGCATCCGCCCGCAGGTGCACATCGAAGGGCTGGAACACCTCAAGCAGATGCAGGCCGAAGGCCGCGGCGTGCTGCTGGTCTCGGGCCACTTCATGACCCTGGAGATGTGCGGCCGCCTGCTGTGYGACCACGTCGACCTGTCCGGCATGTACCGCAAGCACAAGAACCCGGTGTACGAGTGGGCGGTGAAGTTCGGCCGCCTGCGCTATGCCAAGGCGATGTACGCCAACGAGGACATCCGCGCGACGGTGCGCCACCTGAAAAAGGGCGGCTTCCTCTGGTACGCACCCGACCAGGACATGCGCGGCAAGGACACCGTATTCGTGCCGTTCTTCGGCCACACCGCCTCCACCATCACCGCAACCCACCAGCTGGCG
>NZ_JBFTNR010000903.1:0-1400 GCF_056665995.1 Stenotrophomonas sp. 05L44_2 | reverse complement strand
GCGAGAAGTCGAAGCTGAAGAGCATCTGGTTCATGAACGCCGGCGCCGGGCCCAGCGCCAGGCAGTCGCGGATCCAGACGGTGAACAGGGCAACACTGTCGCGGCCGATCTGCACGCCCTTGGGGTCGCCAGTGCTGCCGGAGGTGAACATGATGTAGGCCAGGTCCGGCACCGCCAGCGCTCGTGGCGCATCGGCACCAGGCAGGAACGCATCGACGGCCGCATCGTAGATCGCACGCGCATGCACCAGCGTGGTGATGCGCTGCAGGCGGGCTGGCGGGTTGATGGTGTCCACCGGTACGTAGGTCACACCCAGGCAGAGGCAGCCGAGCATGGCCACCACGAAGGCCGATTCCTTGTGCCCGGAGATCACCAATGCGTCACCGTGCACCAGGCCGGCAGCACGCGCACGGTCGATCCACTGCTGGGTGGCACGATGCAGCCCGGCCCAATCAAGTACCCCATCGGCCGCGTGCAGGGCGGGAGCCTGCGTGGCGACATCCAGGTCGGCGAATCGGCATTGGTCGAAATCGAAGTACATCGTGCTACCTCCGGTGCCCGCGGGCGATCAGCTGGGGCGGTGCTCGGCCACGTAGTCGGCCAGCACCTGCACCGAATCAACCAGGGCGTCGATTTCATCCACCGGCAGGGTGACGCCAAGACGGTCCTTGACCTCGACCATCAGTTGCACCTTGGACATCGAATCGAAGAACGATTCCATGTATTCGTCCGGCTGCACGCGGGTACCAATCACCGCCTCGACGATATCGATGAGCTGGTTCTGGATTGTCTGCTTGTCCATGTTGGAATCCACCTTGTCAGAACTGGAAGTAAAGGAAACGGGTTTCTTTGTGCAGGTTCAGCAGGCACAACGTCAGCAGCACCAGCATCACCAGCAGCCAGGCCCAGTTGGGCTGCCAGCGCATCCACGCGCGCGGTGCCGGGCTCGGTTTTGCCAGCGCGGGAGAGTACACACCCATGATCTGGTGCGCGTTCGGTGCCAGCCAGACAATGGCCAGTGCCAGCAGGATGTACAGCAGCTGCAGGTGATGGCCCAGCAGCAGGCGCGCACCGTCGGCCAGGCCCATGCCCGCGACATGGCCCAGGTTCTCCATGCTTTCCCAACCGCGCACGCCGAACATGCCCTGCACCAGCTGCCACGCATCGTGCACGCCATCGGCGCGGAAGAACGCTTGCGCCACCAGCACCGCGCCGAAGGTCAGCAGCAGGTAACCGGCGTGCTGGAACGGATTGAGTTTTCGCATCGCGGCCGGCTTGCGACCGCCGACAAAGACCCGCCACGCATGGTTGATGACCAGATAGGTGGCATGCAGCAGGCCGAAGATCAGGAACTGCATGCCGGCGCCATGCCAAATGCCGGCCAGGCCCATCGCCCACAC
>NZ_JBFTNR010000902.1:0-1404 GCF_056665995.1 Stenotrophomonas sp. 05L44_2 | reverse complement strand
GTGCATCGCCATCAACGAAGCCGAGAATCGCCTGCATGTGCAGAAGGCGATCATGGCTGCTGTTGCCGGCCGCTGATTTTCGTACGTCGTTCAAGCACTCCAGACAATCCGCCGGGCATGGCCCGGCGCTACCAGGACATACCCCCCATGAGCAACAAAGACGTCGTTCTCGCCTTCTCCGGCGGCCTTGATACCAGCTTCTGCGTGCCGTACCTGCAGGAGCGCGGCTACAACGTGCATACCGTGTTCGCCGATACCGGCGGCGTGGATGACGAAGAGCGCGATTTCATCGAGAAGCGTGCYGCCGAGCTGGGTGTCACCAGCCACCAGACCGTCGATGGCGGTCCGGCCATCTGGTCCGGCTTCGTCAAGCCGTTCGTGTGGGCCGGCGAGGGCTATCAGGGCCAGTACCCGCTGCTGGTGTCGGACCGTTACCTGATCGTCGATGCCGCGCTCAAGCGCGCTGCCGAACTGGGCACCAACATCATCGCCCACGGCTGCACCGGCATGGGCAACGACCAGGTGCGCTTCGACCTGGCAGTGAAGGCCCTGGGTGACTACCAGATCATCGCGCCGATCCGCGAGATCCAGAAGGAACACACCCAGACCCGCGCCTACGAGCAGAAGTACCTGGAAGAGCGTGGCTTCGGCGTGCGCGCCAAGCAGCAGGCCTACACCATCAACGAGAACCTGCTGGGCCTGACCATGTCCGGCGGCGAGATCGATCGTTGGGAAGCACCGGGCGAGGGCGCCCGTGGCTGGTGCGCACCGCGCGCCGAGTGGCCGGAACAGGCGCTGACCGTCACCCTGAAGTTCGTCGAAGGCGAAGCTGTCGAGCTCGACGGCAAGGCACTGCCGGGCGAGCAGATCCTGGCCCAGCTCAACAAGCTGTTTGCCCCCTACGGCGTCGGCCGTGGCGTGTACACCGGCGACACCGTGATCGGCCTGAAGGGCCGCATCGTGTTCGAGGCACCGGGCCTGGTCTCGCTGCTGGCCGCGCACCGCGCGCTGGAAGATGCGGTGCTGACCAAGCAGCAGAACCGCTTCAAGCCGGACGTGGCGCGCAAGTGGGTGGAGCTGGTGTACGAAGGCTTCTACCACGACCCGCTGAAGACCGACATCGAAGCCTTCCTGAAGTCTTCGCAGGCCAAGGTCAACGGCGAAGTGGTGCTGGAAACCCGTGGCGGCCGCGTCGACGCCGTTGCGGTGAAGTCGCCGCACCTGCTCAACACCAAGGGCGCCACCTATGCGCAGTCGGCCGACTGGGGCGTGGAAGAAGCCGAGGGCTTCATCAAGCTGTTCGGCATGAGCTCCACCCTCTACGCGCAGGTCAACCGCTGAGCGGTTGACCACGCTTTCCACCTCAACCCCGCGCCGTTGGCGCGCCCCCTTCAACAAGAAGGG
>NZ_JBFTNR010000901.1:0-1408 GCF_056665995.1 Stenotrophomonas sp. 05L44_2 | reverse complement strand
GCACCCTGGCCACCGTGTACCTGTGGTGGTTCAAGCGTCGACGTACCGAAATGCAACTGGGCCTGCAGGCCTTGGCGGGCATGCACTGGCGTGAGTTTTCCACGCTGATCAAGCGCATGCTGCGCGAGCAGCGCGGCCTGCGTGAACTGCAGGATCCGAGCGAGGAAAGCCGCGAGCCGAGCAGCGATTTCCTGCTCAGCGATGGACCGAACACCTGGCGGGTGTCGTGCAAGCACGGCCTGGCCTATCGCATCGGCACCGCTGCGGTGAACGAACTGGGTGCTGCCGCGCGACTGGCAGGCGCCAAGGGCGGCATGCTGATCACCGAAGGCCGGGTTGAACGCGATGGCATGGGCGCGGCGGAAAAGCAGGCAGTGGAAGTAATCGATGGTCCGCGCCTGTGGCCACTGCTGCAGCCCTACCTGCCGGCCGATGTTGAGACCCGCGTGCGCGCGATCGCCCGCCATGAGGCGCTGCGCCGCATCGCCATTGCCGCACTGGCCTCAGTGACGCTGGGCCTGCTGGTCGGGCTTGGCCTGCAGGGCCTGCGCCCGGAACAGGCGGACCCGATCCCGGCACCGGCCGTTGCACCTGTCGCACCGCCGGCTGCACGTCCTGTGCCGACGCCCGCCGCGCCGGACAGCGCCGCGAATGCGCCCGCTCCCATGGTCGCCGCAGCCGCGCCGCAGAATGGCGACGACACGCGCAGCAATCCCAACCCGGACGCTGCCACGCTGGACCGCTACCAGGCCGAACTGGCCCGCGCGCTGGCGGGTCAATCCGGCATCGCCAGCGGCGTCTGGCTGACCCGGCAGACGCTGGCCATCAACCGCACCGGTGAACTGGAAACGGTGTGGCCACGCGTGTGCCAGGAAGTGCTGCGCTACCCCGCCCTGCGCAACGTGCGCGTGCAGCTCAACGCCCGCCCCGGTGTGGATGAGCCGGTGCGCTGGCGGCAGTGCGCGACGTATTGATAGGCTGAGGCGTGATGGTGCCGAGCTCGGCTGCTCGGCACCACATCCACGCATGGCGTGGATCTACTCACGGCGATTCATTCCCGCTTGGCTGAAAGCGCTCAGGGAAGAAGCCGAGCGTGGGTTCGCCCCTATCGCGCCCCGGGTGCGAAACGGGCGACCAGGTCCCAGGCATCGCCCAGGAACATCTGGCGCACGCGGGTGATCGGCTGTTCGCCGCGCCAGGTCAGGCGCTCGATCACCAGGCAGGCGGTACCGGGCTTCACGTCCAGCAGCCTGGCGGTGGGCGCATCGGCGCCCCAGGCGCTGATGCGGTGCTGGGCGCGCGTCCACGACACGTTCTGCAGCAGCCAGCTGCCCGGCGCGGTGGTGCTGAAATCCACCTCCAGCACCTCGGGCACGCCGACCGGGCTGATCAGGCGATGCTCCAGCGC
>NZ_JBFTNR010000900.1:0-2736 GCF_056665995.1 Stenotrophomonas sp. 05L44_2 | reverse complement strand
GGATACCGCTGCCGGTGTCGATGAAACGCTGAAGGAACTGGAAGGCTTCTTCCCGGCCGGCCTGAAGGCCGAGATCCCGTACGACACCACCCCGTTCGTGCGCGTGTCGATCAAGGGCGTGGTGMAGACSCTGCTCGAAGCGATYGTGCTGGTRTTYSTRGTGATGTACYTSTTYYTGCAGAACTTCCGCGCCACCCTGATCCCGACCATCGCCGTGCCGGTGGTGCTGCTGGGYACCTTCGGCGTGCTGTCGGTGCTGGGCTTCTCGGTGAACATGCTGACCATGTTCGCGATGGTGCTGGCCATCGGCCTGCTGGTGGACGATGCCATCGTGGTGGTGGAGAACGTCGAGCGCATCATGTCCGAAGAGGGCCTGTCGCCGCTGGAAGCCACCCGCAAGTCGATGAGCCAGATCACCGGCGCGCTGGTGGGTATCGGCCTGGTGTTGTCGGCGGTGTTCGTGCCGATGGCCTTCATGAGCGGCTCCACCGGCGTGATCTACCGGCAGTTCTCTGCGACGATCGTCTCGGCGATGGCGTTGTCGGTGCTGGTCGCGATCGTGCTGACGCCAGCGCTGTGCGCCACCATGCTCAAGCCGCTGAAGAAGGGTGAGCACCATGTCGCCCACCGCGGTTTCGCCGGTCGCTTCTTCAACGGTTTCGAAAAGCACTTCATGGAAAACGAGAAGGGTGCCGTCGAGTCGGTGTTCTCGGTGCAGGGCTTCAGCTTCGCCGGCATGGGCCAGAACGCGGGCATGGCCTTCGTCAAGCTGAAGGACTGGAAGGATCGTGACGCCGACAACGGTGTGATGCCGATCACCGGACGCGCGATGGCCGCGCTGGGGCAGATCAAGGATGCCTTCATCTTTGCCTTCCCGCCGCCGGCCATTCCGGAACTGGGCACGGCCTCCGGCTACACCTTCTTCCTGAAGGACAACAGCGGCCAGGGCCACGAGGCATTGCTGGCGGCCCGCAACCAGCTGCTGGGCCTGGCGGCCGGCAGCAAGAAGCTGGCCAACGTGCGACCGAACGGCCAGGAGGACACGCCGCAGTTCCGCATCGATATCGATGTGGCCAAGGCCAGCTCGCTGGGCCTGTCGATCGACCAGGTCAACACCACCCTGGCCACCGCGTGGGGCAGCTCGTACATCGATGACTTCATCGATCGCGGCCGCGTCAAGCGCGTGTTCGTGCAGGCTGACCAGCCGTTCCGCATGGTGCCGGAGGACTTCGATCTCTGGTCGGTGAAGAACGACAAGGGCGAGATGGTTCCGTTCAGCGCCTTCGCCAGCAAGCATTGGGACTACGGCTCGCCGCGCCTGGAACGCTACAACGGCGTGTCGGCTACCGAAATCCAGGGCGAACCGGCCCCGGGCGTGGCGTCCGGTGATGCCATGGCCGAGATCGAACAGCTGGCCAAGCAGTTGCCGGCGGGCTTCGGCGTCGAGTGGACGGCGATGTCCTACCAGGAACGCCAGGCGGGCTCGCAGACGCCGCTGCTGTACACCCTGTCGCTGATGATCGTGTTCCTGTGCCTTGCCGCGTTGTATGAAAGCTGGAGCGTGCCGACCTCGGTGCTGCTGGTGGCGCCGCTGGGCATCCTCGGTGCGGTGCTGGCCAATACCTTCCGTGGCATGGAGCGCGACATCTATTTCCAGGTGGCGATGCTGACCACGGTGGGCTTGACCAGCAAGAACGCGATCCTGATCGTCGAGTTCGCCAAGGAGCATCTGGAGAAGGGCGCGGGGCTGATCGAAGCGACGATGCACGCGGTCCGCGACCGTCTGCGCCCGATCATCATGACCTCGCTGGCCTTCGGCATGGGCGTGCTGCCGCTGGCGATCTCCAGCGGTGCCGGCTCCGGCGCCAAGCAGGCGATCGGCACCGGCGTGCTCGGCGGCATGGTGGTCGGCACCGTACTCGGCGTGTTCTTCGTGCCGCTGTTCTTCGTCGTGGTGCCCAATGAGGTTGCCGGCCAGCGGCCGGCACTACCTCCTGCCATCCGGCAGTACCGATGGAAGTCATTCCAATGAAAAGTGCATCTCTGTTCCTCTCCATCGCTGCGGCACTGGCGCTTGCCGGCTGCGGCACCCTGGCGCCGAAGAACACCGCAGTGGCCCCGGCCATTCCGTCGCAGTGGCCGGCCGAAGCCGCGCAGGGCGAAGTGGCCGATGCGGCCGCGGTCGGCTGGCGTGACTTCTTCACCGACGAGCGCCTGCAGCAGGTGATCGGCCAGGCGCTGGACAACAACCGCGACCTGCGCGTGGCCGTGCTCAACGTCGAAAAGGCGCGTGGCCAGTATCGCGTGCAGCGCGCAGACCGGGTGCCGGGCGTGGCCGTGACCGGGCAGATGGACCGCCGCGGTGGCGACGTGCCGGTCACCGAGCAGTTCAGCGCGGGCGTCGGCGTGGCCGAGTTCGAACTGGACCTGTTCGGCCGCGTGCGCAACCTGAGCGAAGCCGCGCTGCAGCAGTACTTCGCTGTAGCCGCCAACCGCCGCAACGCGCAGCTGAGCCTGGTGGCCGAGACCGCCACCGCGTGGTTGACCTACGGTGCCGACGCGCAACAGTTGAAAATCGCCGAAGCCACGGTGAAGACCTATGAGGATTCGCTGCGCCTGGCCGAAGCACGCCATGAACGCGGTGGCAGTTCGGGGTTGGAACTGACCCAGACCCGCACCCTGGTCGAGACTGCGCGTACCGATGCCGCACGCCTGCGTGGGCAGCTGGCCCAGGAC
>NZ_JBFTNR010000899.1:0-1419 GCF_056665995.1 Stenotrophomonas sp. 05L44_2 | reverse complement strand
CACCATCGAAGCGGCCAGTGCCAAGGATGCGCAGGCACGTACCCGTTATGCCTCGCAGCTGCAGTCGCTGAAGAACAACCGCAAGCGTGCTGCCGGTGAGCTGGAAGGGCTGCTGCGCAGCGATGCCAAGGCCCAGCGTGCGGCCGACGAGCAGGCGATGCTGGCCGCCACCGACCGCAAGTACCAGGGCGACATCAAGGCGCTGCTGGCCAACCTGTCGCAGGGCGCGGCGGTGGGCGAGCGCGACCTGCTGCTGGAACAGATGGCCAGCCAGAGCCAGCTGCTGCGCTCGGCGTTGCTGCTGGAACGCCTGCGCATTGAATCGGCCAAGCCGGATGCGCAGCGCGAGACCGGCTACCAGCAGCGCGACCAGGCGATGATCGAGGGCGTGCTGAAGCAGGTGCAGCGCCGCTATGCACCCGAGGTCGAGAAGGCGCTGCTGACCACCCTGTTGACGCGCTACCAGCAGCTGCCGGATGCGCAGCGCGTGGCCGAGTTCGACACGGCCTTCGGCCGTACCCCGGCACAGCTGGCGCAGGCGCTGGACACGCTGTATGCCGGCACCCAGCTGGGTGACGAAGCGCAGCGCCTGTCCCGCTTCGCCGCTGCCCGCGAAGGCAAGGCGCTGGCCGCCGATCCGCTGATTGCCGTGGCCGGCCCGCTGGTGGCCGCGCAGCTGCGCATCGAAAACGAGAGCAAGACCCGCGAAGGCGAACAGCTGCGCCTGCGCCCGGCCTACATGCAGGCCTTGTTCGCCTGGCGTGCCAAGCAGGGCCGTGCGGTGTACCCGGATGCCAACCGCACCCTGCGCATCAGCTACGGCAAGGTGGAAGCGCTGCACCCGCGTGATGGCGTGACCTATTCGCCGGTGACCACCGTGGCCGGCATCGTCGAAAAGAACACCAACGCCTATCCGTTCGATGCCCCCAAGCCGCTGCTGGCCGCGATTGCCAAGGGCGACTTCGGCAGCACCGCCGACCCCGCGCTGAAGACCCAGACGGTCAACTTCCTGACCAACCTGGACACCACCGGCGGCAACTCCGGCTCGCCGGTGCTCAACGCCAAGGGCGAACTGATCGGCCTGAACTTCGACAGCAACTGGGAGTCGGTCAGTGCCAGCTGGTGGTTCGACCCCCGCTACAAGCGCGCCGTGCACGTGGACATGCGCTACCTGCGCTGGCTGCTGGCCAAGGTCTACCCGGCACCTGAACTGCTGAAGGAAATGGGCGTTCCGGCGGAATAACGCCGGTTCCCGGTAGGCGCCCACGATCTCCCGGCAGGTGCCCACCGTCTTCCGGTAGGTCCCCACTGTCTTCCGGCAGGTGCCCACCGTTTCCTGGTAGGTGCCCACCTTTCCCTCTGGTGGGTGCCCACCGTTGGTGGGCACGGACGCCTCTGCCACGACCAACGGTCATGACC
>NZ_JBFTNR010000898.1:0-1428 GCF_056665995.1 Stenotrophomonas sp. 05L44_2 | reverse complement strand
ACGCAGATCCGCAGACCGGCGGCCACCGTATTCGCGGGCAGGGCATCGATACGGGCAAGGGCAGGGCGGCGCAGCTGCACCATCCCCGCCTGCCAGGCACAGAGCGCTCCGATGTCGCGCAGTACCGGCAAGGATGTGCACCCGCCTGCATGCGCGGCCATCGCATCGATCCATTGCGCGACGCGAATGTCCGGACTGGCGCCCAGCCGCACCACCGCATTGCTGATGGTGCCGAGGGTCTCGCGCGGAGCGTCGGCCAGCAACGGGGCGAGGGCCGGGGCCAGCGAGCGCCAGGCCTGCTCGACCCACGGGAGACGCGCCTTCGGGCCGGCATGGCCCTGCGCCACCAGCTCCAGACCGATCTCGAAGGCGGCCTCGCACGTGCTCTGCGTTGCCGACGGGTGGTGGCGCTGGATGGCCTGGCAGAGGGGGTCGATGGTCTGGGTGACGAACGCGCTGAAGGCGGCCATGTCCAGGCCGGGCCAGCGGTGGCGGGCATCGGCCACGGCCTGGTTCAGCACGGAACGGCGCGCGGCCAGCAGCTCGGCGAGAACGGCGGAAACCACGATCAGCGTGCCCGCAGCCAATGCAGGTAGTTGGTGTAGCGCTGGTGCAGGTACTTCAGCTTCAGCAGGTCGTCGTACAGATGGCCGTACAGCTTGCGTCCCTTCACCCGTTCCTCCACCAGACGCTCGATGCGGGTCAGGCGCTTGCGCGTTTCCGTCTCGGTCATCCCATCCAGGCCCCGCTGGAACTGTGCCGACAGCTCGCCCACCGGATCGTCGCGATCCAGATCCAGCCGGTCATATTCGGCATTGGAGGCATCGAGCAGCCAGCGCAGCCAGCTGAGCCGATCGCTGCGATAGGGCGCATTCTCCGGCAGGGCGAAGAAGGGAGCATCAAGATCCGGTTGCAGCTTGTCGTTCAGCACGAAGGGCAGTACCTGGCGCACATCCTCCAGGGCAACGGCAGGGCTGCCGCGGAAGTACGCCATGGCCTTGGCGAACATCAGCAGGGTCATCAGGTTGCGCACCGACAGGCCGTTGCGGGTCTGGCAACCCAGGTCCTTCATGCGATCGCGGCCGCTGTCGGCAGCGGTTGCCTGCGCCCATTCGGTGCCGGCCAGGCGCACGGTGTCCTTGGTCAGGTACTCGAACTGGGCGCCGGCGGTTTCCATCAGCTCGAACTGGCTGCTGAAGAATTCGATGCGGCGGCGCACGTCCTGCGGTACGTCGACCGCGCGGATCTCCTGCAGCAGCTGGTCGCCCTCGGCCTCGCTGAAGATGATGTCACGCGGCACGACCTCTTCCGGGCGGATGTCCTGCTCGATGCGCAGCAGCATCTCTTCCAGGAACCGCGGGTTGAATGCCAGTGCCTGCACCACCACGTCGATGCGGTCGCGCAGGGCTTCGATCACCTGGTAGGTAC
>NZ_JBFTNR010000897.1:0-1429 GCF_056665995.1 Stenotrophomonas sp. 05L44_2 | reverse complement strand
GATGCATCCAATGCCGGCACCCGCACATTCGCGCTTGATCACCGTAGCGGCCAGAACCCATCTCCGCCCCCTGGGCTGTGTGCAGAAAGGGCGCTCCAGAGTCTGGCTGGACGACCAGGGGTGGTGGGTCGGGATGGTTGAATTCCAGCAGTCTTCGTGGAGCAAAGGAAGTTATCTGAACGTTGGGGCGTGCTTCCTCTGGAATGAGAAGGACTTCCTGTCATTCGATGCCGGCCACAGGGTCGAGGGTTTCCACGAATTCATCAGTGACGCGCAGTTCGCACTGGCGGCGACGTTCCTGGCCGAACGCGCGGGGCAGGAGGTGCTCGCATTGCGGGAGCGTTTCGCATCGCCTTCGCACGTGGAGGCCTGGATGGCAGCCAACGCAGGCCTGTCGTTATGGGGCCACTACCACGCGGCAGTCGCGGCAGGCGTTTCTGGTGCGGTTGACCAGAGCAGGCAACTGTTCGAGAAGATCATTGCCGATCCGCACGACGTGCCGTGGGCGATCAACCTCAAGCACCGATGCGAGGCGCTTCTCTGCAGTGTGCAGAACGGCGCTGAATTCGAAGCAGAAATCGCCAGCATGATCACTCGGACCCGACGTCAGCTGGGACTTGCTGAACATGCGCAGGCAATGCCCGCTTGGCTGCGACAGCATGATTCGTAAAGCGGGTTGAAAACGGCCACCTGTCAGCTGGGCGCGGTACCAGACCCAGTGCGAATGTCACCCCGCGGCCACCGCTGTGGCGCGATGCGTGTGCTGCAGCAGACGGAACAGGCTCAGGGATAGCAGGAAGGCGACCTGCTCGACCAGGAAGGTGGCAATGCCCCATTGGAACAGCTGCCGGTGGGCCACCAGGTTGCCCAGCATTGCTTGTGGGCAGCCCGAACGCTACGAGAGCATCGGCCGGCGGTGACTGCCAGAAGTCGGGGGGACAGCTGCATCGCAGGCGCAGACCCCGCCCGTGATCCCGGCTTCACGCGCCGCACGCTATCCACAGCGGTCATGGACCTCATACGACTGCTGCGATCGCTGGAAGAATTCCTCTACGAGCTGGTCGGCTGGCTGGTGTTCTATCCGCGGATGTTCTGGCGGGTACTGATTCACCCCGGCGAGGTCGCCCTCTACACCCGCCGCGAGCTCGGCAAGGATTCGGACCAGCGGTTTTCCGATGCGATCAGCCCGGTGCTGATGCTGATCCTGTCGGTGGCCATCGCCCATGCGCTGGAAATGGCGATGCGCATGTCCTCGCCCCGACTCAGTACGCCGATGGGGCAGCTGCTTTTCAGCAGCGAGCAGGGGCTGCTGCTCACCCGCTCTGCGGTGTTCTGCGTGTACGCGCTCGGCGCGGCACTGGGCACGCTTCGGCGTCAGCGGCTGCCCGTGAACCGCGAGACGCTGCGCGAGCCCTTCTCCATCCAGGCG
>NZ_JBFTNR010000896.1:0-1429 GCF_056665995.1 Stenotrophomonas sp. 05L44_2 | reverse complement strand
GTGACTACGCGCAGTGGCACCGGGCAGGCGCGGGTCGGCAGTCTGCGGCTGGTCGATGCGGCCACCGGAGCGGATGTCGCTCTGGCCACAGTGGGACAGAAGCTGCGTCTGGTACTGGAGGCGGAGGTGCTCTCGGACATTCCCAGCCTCGTGCTCGGATTCATGCTCCGCGACAAGCAAGGGCATGTCGTGTGGGGCAGTAACACCTGGCACGCCCAGCAGGTCCAGAAGGACGTGCAGCAGGGCGAACGCGTGGTGTTCTCACTGGACTTCACCTGCCGCCTCGGGCCCGGGTCCTATTCGGTGTCGCCGGCGCTGGTCAGTACCGAGACCCACCTGGTGGACAATTTCGAATGGGTGGACAACCTGATTGTGTTTGATGTCATGAATGCGGGCCTGCCCTTGTTCATCGGCTCGAACTGGCTGGACGGCACCTTCGCCGTGGAGCGCTTCACCGGCAACGCGGCCGGAGCATTGGATGCATCGAACACGACAGCGGAGAAGTAATGGAGAAGTTGATTTCCTACGCGCAGAACTTTGAAGACGTCATGCTCTGGCGTGCGCTTTCGCATGTTCAGGGCGGACGTTATGTCGATGTCGGTGCGCAGAGTCCGGACGTGGATTCGGTCAGCCGCCTGTTCCACGAACACGGTTGGAACGGCGTCCATGTCGAGCCGACCCCGGCCTACGCAGGCCAGTTGCGCGAACGGCGCCCTGATGAGGTGGTGCTGCAGGTGGCGGTGTCGGACAAGCCTGGCATTCTCCGCTTTTTCGACATCCTGGAAACCGGCCTGAGCACCATGGACGAGGCGATCGCAGCGGAGCATCGCGAAGCGGGCTTCCAGGTCGGCGAAATCCGGGTTCCGGCGATCACGCTGGATGCCGTGCTTGAGCAGATTCCCGATGCTGACATCCACTGGCTGAAGATCGACGTCGAGGGAGCGGAGGCGCGGGTGGTGGACGGCTGGTCCACCTCGACCAAGCGGCCATGGGTGGTGGTCATTGAAAGCACGCGCCCGCTGAGTACCGAGCAGACCCACTTGGAGTGGGAGCCAGCCGTGCTGGCAAAGGGCTACGCGTTCGCCTACTTCGATGGGCTGAACCGGTTCTACGTCAGTCAGGAACACCCGGAGCTGATGGACGCGTTCAACTGCGGTCCCAACGTCTTTGATGACTTCAGCCTCAGCTCGTCGTCCGTGTTCTGCGCCGAAATGAACCTGGCCTACCATGCGCTGGAAGTTCACATGAACGACCAGATCGCCCAGCGCGACGCGCAGGTGGAAGAGGCAGAGGCCGAGGCGGAGGCGATGCGGCAGGAAGTGCTGGTCCGCCGCGAGGATGTGGAGCGCCTGCAGGCCGAACATGCCACCGCCATCAATGCGATGGTGCAGGCCCAGCATCGCACGCTGAACGAACACCAGCGCATGAT
>NZ_JBFTNR010000895.1:0-1430 GCF_056665995.1 Stenotrophomonas sp. 05L44_2 | reverse complement strand
GGTGATCGACTGCAGTGGCAGTGCAGAGGTTGCCGAGCGCTATGAAGGCTGGCTGGCCGCCGGCATCCATGTGGTGACCCCGAACAAGCAGGCTGGCGCCGGTCCGCTGGCACGCTACCAGCGCATCCGCGCGGCGGCGGCGGCCAGTGGTGCGCGCTTCCGCTACGAGGCCACGGTGGGTGCCGGCCTGCCGGTGATCACCACGCTGCGTGACTTGGTGGATACCGGAGACGAAGTGCTGGCGATCGAAGGCATCTTCTCCGGCACGCTGGCCTGGCTGTTCAATCGTTTTGACGGCAGCCAGCCGTTCTCGGCACTGGTCGCGCAGGCGCGCTCGATGGGCTACACCGAGCCGGATCCGCGCGACGACCTGTCCGGCGTGGATGTTGCGCGCAAGCTGGTGATCCTGGCCCGCGAGGCCGGTCACGCGCTCAGCCTGGAGCAGGTGCAGGTGGAGAGCCTGGTGCCGGCGTTGCTGCGCGAAGGAAGCGTGGGCGATTTCATGGCCCGCCTGGGTGCCTCCGATGAGGCGCTGCTGGCCCGGCTGCACGATGCCCGCCAGCGCGGTGCGGTGCTGCGCTATGTCGCGCGGCTGGGGCCGGATGGCGCGTCGGTCGGGCTGCAGGAGCTGCCGGCCGACCACGCGTTCGCCAACCTGCGGCTGACCGACAACGTGGTGCAGTTCCGTACCCGCCGCTACTGCGACAACCCGCTGGTGGTGCAGGGCCCGGGCGCGGGCCCGGAAGTCACCGCTGCCGGCGTGTTCGCCGATCTGCTGCGGGTGGCGGCCGGCGAAGGAGCGCGGCTGTGATCGCACGCGCTTTCGCACCCGCATCGGTGGCCAACGTGGCGGTCGGCTTCGACATCCTCGGCCACGCCATCGCCGGTATCGGCGATACGGTGAGCGTGCGCCGCATCGACGAACCATTGGTGCGCATCGATGCGATCCGTGGCAGTGCGGTCGAACTGCCGCTGGATGCACCAGGCAATACAGCAGGGGCCGCGCTGATCGCACTGCGTGCAGCGCTGGGGCTGGGCTTCGGTTTCGCCATCGAGATCGACAAGGGCATTCCGTTCGGCTCCGGCATGGGCGGATCGGCGGCCTCCTGCGTGGCCGCGCTGGTGGCAGCCAATGCAGTGCTGGACATGCCGCTGCCGCGCGAGGCGCTGTATCCGTTCGCACTGGATGGCGAAGCCGTGGCCAGCGGTGGCCGCCATGGTGACAACGTCGGCCCGCTGCTGCTGGGCGGCGTGGCGCTGTGCACGGCTGATCGCTTGGTGCCGATTCCGGTACCGGCCAGCTGGCACAGCCTGCTGGTGCATCCGCATGCGGTGCTGGAGACCCGGCGGGCACGACAGGCGCTGCAGGGCAGCTATGCGCTGGGCGAATTCGTCGCGCAGAGTGCCCACCTGGCGCTGGTGTTGAGCGG
>NZ_JBFTNR010000894.1:0-1433 GCF_056665995.1 Stenotrophomonas sp. 05L44_2 | reverse complement strand
GTTCTTTCTTCACCCGACACCAGAAACCGTCTTTGCTTTCGCCTTTGCCATCCGCTCCGCCTCATGAACCTGTCGTGGCCGGGGTGGTGGGGTCGCGGGGGCGTAAGCGCCAAGGATGGCGCGCCCGAGCCTCCAGGGATTGATTCACGGCGTCCCCCGCGGGCCCACACCGCCCCGGCCCACCCACAGCACCACGAAGCGCCAGTGCTTCGGCCGTTGCCGTTGCTGTTGCCGTTGCTTCGAAGCCTGCCGCAGGCAGCGGCGCGGCCGCCAGCCGCACCCGATACAATGACCGTCTGCCGCACGCCGGCATCCCATCTCCAGAGCCAAAGAGTTGCCCATGTCCATCGTCCGCATGACCGACCTCGACCTCTCCGGCAAGCGCGTGCTGATCCGCCAGGATCTGAACGTGCCGATCGAGAATGGCCGCATCACCTCCGAACAGCGCATCACCGCTTCCCTGCCGACGCTCAAGCGCGCGCTGGAGCAGGGCGCGGCGGTGATGGTCACCTCGCACCTGGGCCGCCCCAAGGAAGGCGTGTGGAGCGAGGCCGATTCGCTGGCGCCGGTGGCCGAGCGCCTGTCGGTGCTGCTGGGCCGCGAGGTGCCGCTGGTGCGTGACTGGGTCGACGGCGTCGACGTGCAGCCGGGCCAGCTGGTGCTGCTGGAAAACTGCCGCATGAACGTTGGCGAAGGCAAGGACGATGAAGCCCTGTCGAAGAAGTACGCCGCTCTCTGCGATGTGTTCGTGATGGATGCGTTCGGTACCGCGCACCGTGCGCAGGCGTCCACCCATGGCGTGATCCGTTTCGCCCCGGTCGCTGCCGGTGGCCCGCTGCTGATGGCCGAGCTGGATGCGCTGGCACTGGCGCTGGATGCGCCGGCCAAGCCGCTGCTGGCCATCGTCGCCGGCAGCAAGGTCAGCACCAAGCTGGAGCTGCTGGCCAACCTGGTCGGCAAGGTCGACCAGCTGATCGTCGGTGGCGGCATCGCCAACACCTTCATCGCGGCGGCCGGCTACAAGGTCGGCAAGTCGCTGTACGAGCCGGACCTGCTGGATACCGCCCGGAAGATCGTGGCCGACGCCAAGGCGCGGGGTGCGGACATCCCGCTGCCGGTGGACGTGGTCACCGCCAAGCAGTTCCTGCCCGACGCGGCTGCAGAAGTGAAGGCCGTCGATGCGGTGGCCGASGAYGACMTGATYCTGGACATCGGCCCGCAGACSGCSGCGCAGTACGCACAGCTGATCGCCAAGGCCGGCACCGTGGTCTGGAACGGCCCGGTCGGCGTGTTCGAGTTCGAAGCCTTCAGCAAGGGCACCGAAGCGCTGGCCCGCGCCATCGCCAGCTCGCCGGCGTTCTCCATCGCCGGTGGTGGCGACACCCTGGCCGCGGTCGACAAGTTCGATATCGCCCAGCAGGTCAGCTACATCT
>NZ_JBFTNR010000893.1:0-1436 GCF_056665995.1 Stenotrophomonas sp. 05L44_2 | reverse complement strand
CACTGGCACACCGCCTGTGCCTGGCGCGGTGGTTCCGCCGCCGCCACCGCAGCCAACGCCCAGCCAGACGCTGCCCCCCCCCCGTGCCGCCGATGGCAACGTGGCTCCCGCCTCGCCTGCACCGGCCGCGGCCGCCGCACCCCCTGCAAACACCAACGGTCCCAGCGAAGCGCAGATGCAGGCCATCCGCGAACGCATCCAGGCCCGCCGCCGTCAGCTGCAGCAACAGCAGCAACAACCGTCGCCGCCCCCGGGCGATGGCACCAACCGATAGAGTGAATGCATGAATCTGCGTTTTCTTCCCTGGTCCTTCGCCCTGACGCTGCTGGTCGGCTGCAGCACCGTGTCGGCCCCGCATGTGCAACGCAACGGCAACCTGCAGCCCTCGGCCAGTGCCGGCCAGGCTGCCGTCGATGCGCAGACCGAAGCGGCCGATCAAGCCCAGGGGGCGCCGCAGGCGGTGATCCGCCGTGGCACCGGCACCATGATCAACCGCGAAGCCGCACGCAAGCCGTCGCCCGCGCTGCATGCGGCCAGCTCCGGTGAGGCGACCTTCAACTTTGAAGGCGAGTCGGTGCACGCGGTGGTCAAGGCCATCCTCGGGGACATGCTCGGCCAGAACTACGTGATCGCCCCGGGGGTGCAGGGCACGGTGACGCTGGCCACGCCCAAGCCGGTATCGCCGGCACAGGCACTGAACCTGCTGGAGATGGTGCTGGGCTGGAACAACGCCCGCATGGTCTACAGCGGTGGCCGCTACAACATCGTCGCCGCCGACCAGGCACTGGCCGGCACCGTGGCGCCGAGCACCGCGCCGGCCTCCAGCGCACGCGGTTTTGAAGTGCGCGTGGTGCCGCTGCAGTTCATTTCCGCCACCGAGATGAAGAAGGTGCTGGAGCCCTATGCGCGGCCCAATGCCATCGTCAACGTCGACAGCGGCCGCAACGTGATCACCCTCGGCGGTACGCGTGCGGAACTGGAGAACTACCTGCATACCGTCGAGATCTTCGACGTCGACTGGCTTTCGGGCATGTCGGTGGGTGTATTCCCGATCCAGTCCGGCAAGGCCGAGCAGGTCGCGGCGGATCTGGAGAAGGTCTTCGGCGAAGAGAGCAAGACGCCCAGCGCCGGCATGTTCCGTTTCCTGCCGCTGGAAAACGCCAATGCAGTGCTGGTGATCACCCCGCAGGTGCGCTACCTGGACCAGATCCAGCAGTGGCTGGACCGCATCGATACCGCCGGCGGCAGCGCGCGCCTGTTCTCGCATGAACTGCGATACATCAAGGCACGCGACCTGGCCGAACGCCTCAGCGAAGCCTTTGCCAGCAGCGGCAACCGCGGCGGCTCCGGCTCGGCATCGCTGGCGCCGGGTGCCATTCCGTCGCAGCTGGGCAGCGAGGGCGACCGCGGTATGGACGCGGGCAACAGCAGCAGTT
>NZ_JBFTNR010000892.1:0-1447 GCF_056665995.1 Stenotrophomonas sp. 05L44_2 | reverse complement strand
CCTTGGCGTACTTCTCGTCCAGGGTGACCACGGTCGAACTGCCTTCCTGTTCGCTGTACCAGGAATAGACCTGCTGCACGTGCAGGCGCTCGCGGTTCTGCTCGATCCAGCCTTCGACACGGGCCACTTCCTCGGACATCTGCCGGTAGGTGTAGGCGCCCTTCCACATGTAGCCGATGAAGATGTCCTTGCCACCATCGCCACCGAACATGTCGATCTTGGTCAGCTTCATCGGCACCAGGCTGACCAGCACCACCAGCAGGATGCCCAGCAGGCTCCAGCCGCGATGGCGCAGTGACCAGTCCAGCAGCTGCGCGTAGCGGCGCTGCAGGCGCGCGATCACGCCGGTCTGCGAGTGCACCAGCTTCGGCGTGGCCATGCGTGCGGACAGCATCGGGATCAGGCTGACCGCCACCAGCCACGAGGCCAGCAGCGAGACCGAGATGGTGATCGCGATCTGCGCCATGAAGATGCTGATGTTGTTGGTTTCACCAAACAGGTTGGGCACGAACACGATGCAGTGGCACAAGGTGCCGGCGCTGAGCGCGATGGCAACGTTGCGGGTGCCGATGATCGAGGCCAGGCGTGGCTGGTCCGGCAGCCGCTCACGTTCCTGGTAGATGCTCTCGACCACCACCACTGCATTGTCGACCAGCATGCCCACGGCCAGCAGCAGGCCCATCATGGTCAGGATGTTGAGCGTGACGCCGGCGAAATACATGAAGCCCAGGGTGATGGTGAAGCAGATCGGAATGGCCAGGGTCACCATCAACGTGGACGGCCAGTGGCGCAGGAAGAAGAACAGCACCGTCACCGACAGGATCAGGCCGACACCGCCGGCCTCGGCCAGCTCCAGCAGGGACGAGGTCACCGCCTTGCCCTGGTTGTCGATCACCTTGATCTGCACGTCGCGCATCGATGCCTGCGCGCGGATCGCTTCAACCTCGGCAAGCGCGCCGCGCGAGACGTCCACCAGGTTGGCGCTGCGTTCCTTGTAGATGTCCAGGCCGACGGCAGGATTGCCATCCAGGCGGCGGCCATAGCTCATCCGCGCCGGCTTCAGCCGCACATCGGCAATGTCACCCAGGCGCAGTCCCTTGGCATTGATCACCAGGTCACGCATTTCCTGCAGGTCGGTGATCTCGCCCACCGGCTGCACGCGCACGCGCTGGCCGTTGTCGTCGATCTGCCCGGCCGAGATCGAGAAATTCAGCGTGCGCAGGCGATCGCTCAGCTCGTTGATGCTCAGGCCGTGGGCGTTCAGACGGTTCGGATCGATCGCGATCTCCACCTCGTTCGGTGGCGCGCCGGTGATCTCGACCCGGGCCACGCCCGGAATCCGCTCGATACGCCGCTTGAATTCGCGGTCGAGCATGTCATAGGCGGTGGTCAGGTCGGTGGTACTGGCCAGGCGCACCTTCAGCACCGGCTGGTCGCTGCTGGACCA
>NZ_JBFTNR010000891.1:0-1449 GCF_056665995.1 Stenotrophomonas sp. 05L44_2 | reverse complement strand
GTCCAGGGTGAAGGCGTGGATGCGTTGCTGCAGCGCCAGCAGCAGCTGCTGCGCGTGGTCGAAGGGAGGAGCTGTCATGTGTGCATACCGGACGTCCGTGTGATGCGCCCGATGATAGCGCTGGCCTGATGGCGGTGGTCTGCAGTCCGTGATCGGTTGCTTGATATTCCTCACGGTCGAGCAACTCCGGCAGCCCCCATACTGGCGCCCTCCGCTCACTCCTCACAAGGAAGCTGACCATGCGCCGCCACCGCTTGCCGTTGACCGTCGCGCTGCTCGCCAGCGCCTTCACAGCACCGGCGATGGCCGCCGTGCCGTTCTTCAATGCCAGCTGCCCCGGTGGGCTGGATGTCCATGCAGACGAAGGCGGGCCGGTCTACGTGCAGGGCCGCGAAACCACGCTCAAGCGCTTCAACGATCGCTACTTCGAAGCGCGCGATGCCAGCAGCGGCACCACGCTTTCAATCAGCACCGGTGACGACGGTACGCCGCAGGTCAGCTACACCGGACGCGGCGGTGCCAACGGCATCTGCCAGGTCAGCAACAACGGCACGCCGGCGGCTGCCGTGGAAGGCGGCAGGCACCACCGTGATCAGGATCGCGATGACGATGCAGCACTGCCACGCGAGGTGACCTGCGAATCCACCGACCAGCGCCAGGTGTCCTGTGACATGGACACGCGTGGCAATGTGGAGATCGTGCGCCAGCTCAGCCGTACCCGTTGCGAGCAGGGCAGCAACTGGGGCCTGTCGCGGCATTCGGTCTGGGTCAATGGCGGCTGCCGCGCGACGTTCCGCAACATGTCCAAGGCCGCAGTCCGCGCGCCAGCGGGCGATACCGCGCTCGGTTCGTGCAATGCAAGCAAAGGCGCACAGGGCACGCTGGTGACCCAGGTGCCGGTCGGCACCGATTACCAGGAACTGATCATCGATTATCCCGAGGGCCGCTTCCTGTGCATGATGCGCAACGACGGCCGGGTGCAGAGCGTGACGCCGATCAAGCGGCGCTGAGTCTGTGTCCCATGCTTTGCAGTCGGGTATGTGGCTGCTCGCGCGTGAATTGGCCTGCAGAAGCAGGCCAATGACGCTATCGCGTAGCTCCGTCAATCCTCGTGGGTGGGGCGGGACGGTTTGGCCGGCCCGACGGTGACTTTGCCGGACCCTCCGCCGCCCCCTCCGCCATGGCTGCCGCCACTGATGGGCCCGGTGTAACCGCCGCCGCCGCCGCCGCCTCCGCCGCCATTCCCATTCCCGCCGCCGCCGCGAGGGGGATGGCTCGTCGTGATGGGCTCACGCGAAGCCCCATTCCAGTCCTGGCTATCGGTCATTTGGTAGGTCACGCAGTGGGACGCGTTGCAGACGATGACCTTGGAGCCTGGTTGAATGGATTCCTTGAAGGTTCCAGAATTGTTCTTGTTCGTCACCTGCGTGTATCTGGTCAGAAAAACTC
>NZ_JBFTNR010000890.1:0-1450 GCF_056665995.1 Stenotrophomonas sp. 05L44_2 | reverse complement strand
CCGATGACCTCAACGTCGAGCAGCGGTTGTCGACGCTGTCCGAGCTGTGGGTGAAGGCCGCTCTGGCATTGACGTCGAAGAAGCAGGCGGCCAACGAACCGCCGATGAGCGATGCAGCGCTGGATGCATGGCTGGAGGCGGCGCGCTATGGCTATGCCTATCTGTTCTACAGCGGGCGCTCGCCCTCCGATCGCGCGTTCGAGGATCGGCAGACGCAGGTACGCGATTACTACAACTATGCTGCCGAGAAGGCCGCCGTGGTGTTGTTCGCGCGTGCCCGTGCCGCAGCATTGGCCGGCGAGGACTACACCAAGCCGGTGTCGGCGGGCAGCTGGACGCTGGCTTCCGATTTCCAGCGCCTTTCATTGAAGAGCATCCCCAAGCAGCTGGTGCCGGCCGGTACCGTCAGCTTCGTCGGCATGCGCAGCACCTATCGCCGCGATGGTTTCGGCGCCGAGCTGGTGATGGTGATGGACCCGCCGAAGCTGGTGGTGCCTGCCGTCGCCGCGGAAGGGGCCAAGGCCGAAACGGCACAGGCGCAGGCCACCAAGGACGAGCAGGAGGAGGGCGTCCGCCGCGGACGCCGCCACCAGCACGATGATTCGGTGCCCGAGTACAGCGAGATGTCCTCGATCAACGTTACGGCATTGCTGCGTTTTGAAGGCAACACGCTGGAAGACGTGATGCGCACCCGCCAGGTGCTGCTGGATGGCTATTCGCCCGAGGCCACCGAGCGCATCACCCTGCATGGCGAAGAGGTGCCGCTGGCGGGCARCTTCACCGCCGCCTACGGTCTGTGGCTGGCGCAGAGCGGATTCGCCACGCAGTCGCTGCGTACCCTGTTCGGCATGAGCGAGGGCATCGGCGAGCCGCACATCTACCTGATGCAGCCATGGGATCCGAACCGCCGCATCATCTTCATGCTGCATGGCCTGGGCAGCAGCCCGGAAGCGTGGGTGAACCTGGCCAACGAGATCATGGGTGACCCCGAACTGCGCCAGCAGTTCCAGGTGTGGCAGGTGTACTACCCGACCAATGCGCCGATCGCGCTGAACCGCTACGAGATCGCCAACGCATTCAACGACACGTTGCAGCACTTCGACCCCAACGGCAGCACGCGCGCCTCGAAGGACATGGTCTACATCGGCCACAGCATGGGTGGCGTGCTGGCGCGCCTGCTGGTCAGCGATTCCGGCGATGTGCTGTGGAATGATCTGCTGGCCAACTACAACCTGAAGGGCGAACGCCTGAAGCGGGTGCAGTCCAAGCTGGGTCCGTTGCTGCACTTCAAGGCCGAACCGAACGTGGAGCGTGCGATCTTCATCGCCGCCCCGCACCAGGGCACGGACATCGCCGGCAACAAGGTCGGCCGCCTGATCGGCCGCCTGGTGCGCCTGCCGCTGACCATCCTCGGCAAGTTCGAGGATGTGTTCCTGGCACTGGCACAGGC
>NZ_JBFTNR010000889.1:0-1459 GCF_056665995.1 Stenotrophomonas sp. 05L44_2 | reverse complement strand
GTGCTCGGTATCGGCGAACAGGGCCAAGGCTGCAGCAACCTTCTGGCACGCGGCGAATGCGTACTGAACTTCGCAGATGCCACGCAGGCGGCGCAGGTTGAAGCCATCGCCCGCGCCACCGCCCGCACCCCGGTGCCGGAATCGAAGCGTGCGATGGGGTACGTGCATGTGCCTGACAAGTTCGCACTGGGCGGCTTCAGCCGCGTCGATTCGGTGCAGGTGGCACCGCCGGCGATTGCCGAATGCCCGCTGCAGGTGGAGGTCACGCTGCTCGCCTCGCACCGGCCCAGCGGAACGCAGGATCAGGGCTTCATGATCATCGAAGGACGGATCTGCCGGGTGCATGCGCACGAGGCGATCACCGTTGCCGGAACCCAGCACATCGACGTGCAGCGCTGGGCACCGTTGATCTACCTGTTCCGCCACTATGTGGGCACCACCACGCCGGTGGCGCGCAATTTCCGCGCTGACGATCCTTTGCCGCCGACTGCATGAACCCTTGGCTGCACGCTGCCAACGAGGAGGCAGCAGAGGCCTCTGATTCAGATGCGGGATCGACGCAGCTCCAGCGCGGCGAAGGTGTACCAGCCGAACGCCGGCAGCAGCGCGATGCGCTGGGTGAGGCCGCGATAGGGCTCCGGGTCGAAGCCGGAAAGCATCAGCCACAGATAGGCCATCCCCAGCAGCGAAGTGACGCGCGCAATCCAGACCATACGCGTCGACGCAGCAGGGCCCAGCTCGGCCAGGAACAGCAGCGGGGTCAGGATCGAGAAGATGCCGATGCCATAGAGGCCATGCAGCGGACTGCCCGTGGTGAAGACGCCATTGCTGACCATGGACACGCCGAACAGGAGGGAAGTGAGCACAGTGAGCGCGAAACGGCGACCTTGCGCGAGCAACGCAAGGCTGAAGACGATGATGGCCGAGCCACTGACCACCGCGCCGACCTGCACCGCCTTGGCTGGCAGCCCCGGCATCAGGCCCAGCTCGCTGAGGTGCTGGGAGAGCGGGTGGTAGCCGGGCACGGTGAATGCAAAAGCGATCAGCGCCAGCATGGCGCCGAGAGGAACGTATACCGCTTGCTGGATGGCCAGGTTCCGCACTGCAGTCACCACCGCTGAAGAGGAGTGCGGCGACGTTAGCAGCCGGTCCCGCCGGGTCGCATGTGCAGTTTGGTACCCCTGCTGGCGCCAGGGGKMCGCACAAAGAAAAAAGCCCTGACCGRAGTCAGGGCTTTTCAATTGGAGGCCTCAAGCGGAATCGAACCGCTGTAAACGGATTTGCAATCCGGTGCATAGCCACTCTGCCATGAGGCCAACGTACTGCGATCAGGAACGACGCCCCTGACATGACAAAACCCCGCGATGGGGCCTGTCGAAACATGGAGCGGGAAACGAGACTCGAACTCGCGACCTCAACCTTGGCAAGGTTGCGCTCTACCAACTGAGCTATTCCCGCA
>NZ_JBFTNR010000888.1:0-1461 GCF_056665995.1 Stenotrophomonas sp. 05L44_2 | reverse complement strand
CAGCACCACCTGCGGGCGCAGGCTTTCCGAGCGTTCGATCGCTTCCAGGCCGTTGCCGGCGCTGCCGACGATCTGCAGCCAGTCGATCTTGCGGAAGTGGCGCATGGCCGCGTTGATGAAGCCCTCGTGGTCATCGACCAGCAGAACTGTGAGCTTGTTCATGTCCAACATCCTTTTCAGCCCACCCGGGCCAGCTGCGGTTGCCTGGCGTTGACCCGGCGCCGTTCGCGGGCCGGGGCGATATCCAGTTGTTCGCGGTATTTTGCGACGGTTCGACGGGCAATGTTCACCCCTTGGCGGGACAGCAGGCCAGCGATGGCCTCGTCCGCCAGCGGGCGTCCGGCCGGTTCGGCGTCGATCAGGCGGCGGACCATGGCCTTGACCGCTTGGCCGGACACGCTGGCCCCTTCCAGGCGCACGGCGAAGAAGTGCTTGAGTTCGAAGGTGCCGCGCGGGGTCTGCAGGTACTTGCCGGTGGTGATGCGCGAAACGGTGGATTCGTGCATGCCGATTTCTTCGGCCACTTCCTTCAGGGTCAGCGGTGCCATGGCTTCCTCGCCACGCACCAGGAAGGCTGCCTGGCGCTCGACGATCACCCGCGCGGTGCGCAGCAGGGTGTCGTAACGCATCGACAGGCCGCGGCTGAACCAGCGTGCCTCCTGCAGCATCTCGCGCAGGGCCGGCGCAGCCTCACCGCTGTCAGCCAGAGCCTGTTCGTACTGGCTGTTGATCGACACCCGGCGGCTGGTGGCCGGGTTCAGCGCCACCTTCCATTGTTCGTCGGCGTGCCAGGCGACCACGTCCGGCACCACCACTGCATTGCGCTCGGGCAGCAGGCTGTCGCCCGGGCGCGGCTGCAGCGACAGGATCAGGCGGACGGCTTCGCRCACGTCCTCGATCTCGGCATCGTGCTGGCGGGCGAGGGCGGGGTAGTCGTGCGCGGCCAAGGCATCGAGCGCGCCCTGCAGGATGCGCGCAGCCAGATGCCGGGCCGGCACCACGCCGTGCAGGCTGCACAGCTGGGCCAGCAGCGATTCGCGCAGGTCCTGCGCGGCCATGCCGGCCGGCTCGCCCTGCAGCAGGTGCTGGCGGACAGCTTCAACGCCGTCGGCATCGATGTCGAACTGCGCGCTGGCCAGCAGCTGCAGCTGCGCCAGCGGTGCCTGCAGGTAGCCGGCATCGTCGCAGTGTTCCAGCCAGAAGGCGGCCACGGCCAGTTCGTGCTCGTCCAGGTCCAGCGCCAGGCGCTGCAGCACGCGCAGCTGCGGGTCGCTCGACTCGCCAGCGGCGATGCGCGCCATGCGGTCGTCGTCGCCGTCCTGCCAGTTGGCGCCGGACACCTCCCACATCGAGGATTCGGGCAGTTCGTCGAACGCGGCCGTATCCAGCGTGGTGGTGGCCGGATCGGTAGCTTCGGCGGCGGGCGCTTCGGCGTCTTCGATTTCCAGCAGCGGATTGGAG
>NZ_JBFTNR010000887.1:0-1472 GCF_056665995.1 Stenotrophomonas sp. 05L44_2 | reverse complement strand
GTGGCTGCTGACCCTGGAGCGCAAGCACTTCGTCGAACTGGCCCAGCAGGAAAAGACCCAGGCCCGCATCGCGCACATGCTGAAGACCGGCAAGCCGCTGCGGAACTGACGGAAGACATCGGTAGTGCCGGCCACTGGCCGGCAACCTCTTCCAACCCCTATTCAAGAGATCACTGCAATGACCAAGCAAATCCAGGACGCCTACATCGTCGCCGCCACCCGCACCCCGGTTGGCAAGGCGCCCAAGGGCATGTTCCGCAACACCCGCCCCGACGACATGCTCGCCCACGTGCTGCGCAGCGTCGTGGCGCAGGCGCCGGGCGTGGACGTCAACCGCATCGATGACGCGATCATCGGCTGCGCGATGCCCGAAGCCGAGCAGGGCATGAACGTAGCCCGCATCGGCGTGCTGCTGGCCGGCCTGCCGAACACCATCGCCGCGCAGACCGTGAACCGCTTCTGCTCCTCCGGCCTGCAGGCCGTGGCGCAGGCGGCCGACGCGATCCGCCTTGGCAACGCCGACCTGATGCTGGCCGGCGGCACCGAATCGATGTCGATGGTGCCGATGATGGGCAACAAGATCGCGATGGCCCCGAGCGTGTTCGACAACGACCACGTCGCCATCGCCTACGGCATGGGCATCACCGCCGAGAAGGTCGCTGAAGAGTGGAAGGTCTCGCGCGAAGAACAGGACGCGTTCGCCCTGGCCTCGCACCAGAAGGCCATGGCCGCCATCCAGAACGGCGACTTCAAGGACGAGATCAGCCCGTACGAGATCGTCTCGCACCAGCCCGATCTGGCCGACGGCAAGCGCATCATCACCCGCAACAAGGTGGCCGACACCGACGAAGGCCCGCGTCCGGATTCCTCCGCTGAAGGCCTGGCCAAGCTGCGCCCGGTGTTCCGCAACGGCCAGTTCGGCGGCACCGTCACTGCCGGCAACTCCTCGCAGATGAGCGATGGCGCCGGCGCAGTGCTGCTGGCGTCGGAACAGGCGATCAAGGATTACGGCCTGACCCCGCTGGCCCGCTTCGTCAGCTTCTCGGTGGCTGGTGTGCGCCCGGAAGTGATGGGCATCGGCCCGATCGCCGCGATTCCGAAGGCACTGAAGCAGGCCGGCCTGAGCCAGGACCAGCTGGACTGGATCGAGCTCAACGAAGCCTTCGCCGCGCAGTCGCTGGCCGTGATCCGCGACTGCGGCCTGGACCCGAGCAAGGTCAACCCGMTGGGCGGCGCSATCGCGCTGGGCCAYCCGCTGGGYGCSACCGGCGCGATCCGTACCGCGACCCTGCTGCACGGCCTGCGCCGTCGCCAGCAGAAGTACGGCATGGTGACGATGTGCATCGGCACCGGCATGGGTGCAGCGGGCATTTTCGAGGCACTGTAAGGTTCAAGGCGTTGCCTCGTTGGGCTTCAAGGCGTGGGCCGGGTTGGCAGGGCTGCYCGGGACACGCCGTGAACCCATCCATGGG
>NZ_JBFTNR010000886.1:0-1472 GCF_056665995.1 Stenotrophomonas sp. 05L44_2 | reverse complement strand
CAAGAACACAACAGGCTGGTTCCCGGGTGCGCTTTGCACACCGTGCTGCTCGGGGATGAGATTCAACGGTGAGCTAAGCATGTAGTGCTGGGGATGGAGTGCCTTCGGACGGCGGTTCAATTCCGCCCACCTCCACCATTTGTACCGCCCTTCGGGGCACGAAAAGCCAGATCTCCCGTCGATTGGGGTCTGGCTTTTTTGTTGGCCGCATCAGGTCCAGAACCRCTGCCTCGACAAGGAGAAGCACCGTGGCGTTGATGAACAGCTCCGAATGCAACTGCAAGGCACGCAGCGATACGGCGATCTGCCCGACCTGCGATGCAGCTGCCCCACCGGCCACTCAGCAGCCAATCGACGCTGTCTATGCGGCACCGGTATCGCAATCCGCGCCTATCGCCAGGAACCGTGCCATCTACATCCTGCTCGCCTTGTTCCTGGGCATTTTCGGCGTGCACAACTTCTATGCTGGTTACCACGGACGCGCGGTCTGCCAACTACTGATCACGCTGTTGTTGGGCTGGCTCTTGATCGGCGTGCTGTTCACCGGCCTATGGGCACTGGTGGAAATGATCACAGTGGAAACCGACGACTCTGGCGTGCAGATGGTGTAATCCCTGGCTACGGGAGGGGCTGCCATGGATCTCGACAGAATCGACGTTGTCTCCTGGCTCGACCAGATCCTGGATCATGATCCGGCAACCTTCGAAGACGCCTATTGGGGTCTTCGCCCGGCCGTGGCCATTGCGGTGCCGCATCTGCTTGCCCGGCTGCCGGCCGTGGATGATGGTTACTCGCGCGGAAAGCTGCTGGAACTGCTCGGCGAATCAGGCGACAGCACGGTCAGCCCGACCCTGCGGGCTGAGCTGCAGCATCCGTTGGAAGAGGTCCGCCAGTGGGCGCAACTGGCCTTGGATGCCCTTGATCGGGGAATCCCTTGGCAGCCCAGCGAGGGGGCCTAGCCGACAACGCTGCCCTGCCCCACACTTCAGCCTGTCTTCCCGGACTTGGTGCCGGCGCCTCCGCTGCTCCGCGACATACAGAAGGATCTGCAATGAACAAGCCGCTTATCGCCCTGATGCTGGGCCTGCCCTTGACAACCGCCGCTGTTGCCGCACCTCCGGCAACCAGCACCACCGCGCTGGAAACTCTGCTGGCCTGCAAGGCGGGTTCCGATTTCACTGAAGCGCAGGTGGAGCAGGCATTCCATGCCGCCGGCCTGAGCCGCGACCCCGGCAGCGTGTTCGAGCCCAAGGGCAAGCCGGTGGCGCTGTTCGGAGGCACCGTAGCCAGCGCGGATGTGAGCATTTCCAAGCCCTACAAGAGCCTGCATGTGTATCTGCAGGGCGTCGATCACCAGCGTTTGGCCCGATCCTGGGGAGTGACGACGGTCAACGACGCGACCGAGACCGAAGCGCCTTCCTACCTCAAGAAGATTGATGCCACGCACACGCTGCATGTGGCTGCCGGTGACG
>NZ_JBFTNR010000885.1:0-1478 GCF_056665995.1 Stenotrophomonas sp. 05L44_2 | reverse complement strand
CCACCAAGACCAACCTGGCGGCGATCAACGAACAGATCCAGCAGCTGGCCGCTGCGGCGGCGGCAGGTGATTTCGCCGTGCGTGGCGATACCCAGCGCTTCGAGCATGACTTCCGCCGCATGGTGGAAACGCTCAACACCATGATGCAGGTCAGCGACCAGAACCTGGCTGCGCTGTCGACGCTGCTGCGCGCCATCGCCGCCGGTGACCTGAGTACACGGATGGAGGGTGACTTCCACGGCGTGTTCGCGGTGATGCGCGACGATGCCAACAGCACCGTGCAGCAGTTGACCCAGATCGTCGGCCAGATCCAGCAGTCTGCGGCCAGCATCCGCCTGGCCGCAGGCGAGATCGCGTCGGGCAACAGCGACCTGTCACGCCGTACCGAGCAGCAGGCGGCCAACCTGGAAGAGACCGCCGCGTCGATGGAGGAACTGACCTCCACCGTGCGCCAGAACGCCGATCATGCCCTGCAGGCCAACAAGCTGGCGGCCTCGGCCGCAGGCGTTGCCAGCGAAGGCGGGCAGGTGGTCAGCCAGGTGGTGCAGACCATGGAGCAGATCGAGACCTCTTCGCAGCGCATCGCCGAGATCATCTCGGTGATCGACGGCATCGCYTTCCAGACCAACATCCTSGCSCTSAACGCMKCGGTGGAAGCGGCGCGCGCCGGTGAACAGGGYCGTGGCTTTGCGGTGGTCGCCAGCGAAGTGCGCGCGCTGGCACAGCGCTCGGCGGGCGCGGCCAAGGAGATCAAGGAGCTGATCGACGCTTCGGTCGGCCATGTCGGCGCCGGCGCGCAGCTGGTGCACGGTGCGGGCCGCACGATGCAGGAGATCGTCGGCCAGGTCGGCCGGGTCAACGAGATCATGGCCGAGATCTCGGCCGCCTCGCGCGAGCAGTCGGCCGGTATCGAGCAGGTCAACCAGACTGTGGTGCAGATGGACGAGACCACCCAGCAGAATGCTGCGCTGGTGGAAGAAGCCACCGCTGCGGCGCGGGCGATGGAAGAACAGGCCGAGCAGCTGGCGGTGGCGGTGTCCCGCTTCCGCCTGCAGGCCGACACCCGGCCGGCTGCCGCGTTGCGCGCCGCCTGAGCCGGGGCATGAACGACGACGCCCGGCCAAGGCCGGGCGTCGATGTGCCACTGCATACGTGGTGCGCTGGGCTTAGAACATGCCTTCGAAGGGGTTCCAGCTGGTGTTGCCCTTCACCTGTTCCAGGTAGTAGCTGTAGTTGGTGCTCGAGGCGACCAGGAAGTTCATTGCAATGAACAGTGCGCGGGCCACGATGTCCGGCAGCACCAGGCTGACCGCGATCAGCACGATGTTGATGCCGATCACCACCAGCGCCTTGCGCCACATGCCCAGGATGAACAGATAGATCGCGCCGAAGAAGAAGGCGAAGAAGTTCAGGTTGATCTTCAGGCGGTCGCCGAAGGACAGCGCCTTCCAGGCCTGCTTGAAGCCGGGCTCCTTGGG
>NZ_JBFTNR010000884.1:0-1486 GCF_056665995.1 Stenotrophomonas sp. 05L44_2 | reverse complement strand
CCGACTCCTCAAGACAACGGTGGTGGGTGATCTTGAGGTTGCCTACTCCTATGACGATCGCGGAAACGTGGCCAGCGCAACCGAGCGCAATCTGACGGCACGTGGCGTACCCAGCCAGACACGAGTGACCCGAAGCACGTATACCTATCACGCAAACGGATTGAAGGCCTCGATCAAAGTTGATGGACCGCTTGCGCAGGACGACGTCACCTCCGTGTTCAACAGCCAAGGAGATCTGATCAGCGTCACCAACGCACTCGGTCATACGATCAGCTATTCCAACTACAACGGACTGGGATTGCCGGGGCGCATCGTCAATGCGAATGGTGGCGTGCGAGAGCTGACCTATGACGGCCGCGGCCGCGTTGTGTCCGACAGAACCAGTTCGGCAACCGGTTGGGCGACCACCGCCATTGGATACACTACTGCAGGTGACATCGCCTCGCTTACCCAGCCTGATGGCGTGACAGTGCGCTACGGCTACGATGCAGGGCGCCGCTTGACACAGGAAGTCCGTTCGATGGGAGACGGCAAGTGGGCATGGACGCGACATAGCTACAACAACGCTTCCAATCGCACGCGCACCGAAGTTTCACAGACCGACTATCCGATGGATACGGTGGTGAGCGGAGTGATTGACGAAATCACCCATGATGCGCAGTGGAACTGGTTCGTACGTGGCTGGGCCTGCTCCACTGGCTCGGCTGGGTCAATCCAGGTGGACGGTTACGCCGACGGCAACGTCTACCTGGGTAGCACTCAAGCAAACCTTGCCAGCGAGTCAGGTGTTGCTGCGGCCTGCCAAGCATCAGGGAGTGCCTATAGGTATCAGTTGCCGATATCGCTAGCCCAGAGGCAACAGTTGGGCGGTCGCAAGTTCTCCATCTACGGCCAATCTCCGCAGGGCCGCGGCCAGGACCGACCGCTCGCGAACTCAGGCGTGTTTGCGATTCCAACGGCAAACATCGTTGGTGACATTGGCGGCGTGACCCAGGATGGCAACTGGAACTTCTTCATTGAAGGCTGGGCCTGCTCGATTGGTGTGGACGCCTCGATTGACGTCCACGTGTATGCAGGCAACAACGCATGGGCGGGCGGCACATTCGTGGCCGGTGGCCGTGCAAATCTGGCAACGGATGGCAATGTGGCGAACGCGTGCCAGGCACGAGGTAATGCGTACTGGTTCAAAATTCCGCTGGATGCCAACGCACGATCGGCGCATGGCGGCAAAGCGTTGTATGTACATGGCATCTCACCATGGGGTGGCGATCATCTGACGATCAATCGATCAGGAGCCTTCACCATACCTGCGGTCGTCCGTAATGCGGAACTGGTCAGCGCCTCGGCATCACCCCGCCAGATATTCAATGGTGGCTCGTCGAATCTGACGTTCCAGTTCCGTAATACCGGCAACGTCGTGTGGAATCCTGGTGATACCTATCTGGCATTTGGAATCCTTCAGCTCAATGAAAGCATGGGCCTAGCT
>NZ_JBFTNR010000883.1:0-1487 GCF_056665995.1 Stenotrophomonas sp. 05L44_2 | reverse complement strand
CGATGGATCCTGCCGGCTAGGGCTGTGGTGAGTCACCTTTTTGGTGGGTGCCGACCGTTGGTCGGCACGCCGATTGGTACGGCAATGCCAGTAGATCCACGCCATGCGTGGATGCTTTGCATTGGATCAACCGATGCTCGTGCGATCCCTGCCGTCACTCTTCGCGCGGTACAACGCGCGGTCGGCGCGCTGGTACAGCAGTGCCGGGGTGCGGTCGTCGCCGTCCAGTTCCACCAGGCCRGCGCTGAAGGTCACCCGCAGGCCGGGGATGCCGGCCCAGTCCGGGTGGTCATGGAACAGGCCACGCAGGCGCGCGCACAGCTGCGCCGCTTCCTCCAGCCGGGTGTCATTGAGCAGCAGCGCGAATTCTTCGCCGCCGGTGCGTGCCGGCAGGTCCGAATCGCGGCTGGCGGCAGCGATCACCTGGGCCACTTCCACCAGTACCGCATCACCGATGCTGTGGCTGTGCTGGTCGTTGACGTCCTTGAAGTGGTCGATGTCCAGCACCACCAGGCAAAGCGGATGGCCGCTGCGCTGGGCGCGGGCGAAGTCGCGGGCCAGCGCCTCGTCGAAGCCGCGACGGTTGGCCAGCCGGGTCAGCGCGTCTTCGCGGGCCTGCCGTTCGAACGCCTCGGCCTGCCGCGCCAGGCGCTCGGCCAGCTCGGTCTTCTCCTGGTTCAGCGCCTGCAGGTGCACGGTCTGCGCCTGCAGGTCGAAGGTGGCCTCGTCCACGCGCCGTGCCAGGCGCAGGTTGCTGGCCTTGTACTGCTGCAGCAGGAAGCGGTACAGCGCCACCAGCGCGGACAGCAGCACCAGCCCGATCAGCGCCTGCACGCTGTGCCGCTGCCACCAGAACGGCTCGACGGTAAAGCTCCACACTGCTTCCTGATGCCCCCAACTGCCACCCGGGTGCGCGGCGGCCACGTGCAGCGTGTAATCACCCGGCGGCAGGCCGACGAATTCCACGCTGCGCTGCGGGCCACGTTCCACCCAGCCGTTGTCCAGCCCCTCCAGCCGTGTGCGGTAGCGGATGCGGTCGGACATCAGGTAGCTCAGGCCCACGTAGCTCACCGCAAGCCGTCGCCCACCGGGAATCAGGTTGCGCTCGGGGCCTTCCCAGTGCACCGGTGCACCGTCGACCTGTACGTTCTCGATTGCCGCAGGCGGTGCCGGGCGTTCACGGAAACGCTGCAGCCGCTGCGGATCGACCGTGCTCAAGCCACCGGCGGTCACCACCCAGAACGTGCCGTCCTGGCGCAGGATCGCCGAGGGACCGGAGCTGCCGTTGGCCTGCGCATTGGCCATGCCGTCGATCTCGTTGTAACGCTCCACCGTGACCCGCGGCGCGCGTCCGTCGGCCACGGCGTTGAGCGTGGCCATGTCGGTGCGCAGTACTCCGCGGTTGCTGCTGATCCACACGTTGCCCAGTCGGTCGGGCACCAGCTGGAACACCGCGTCCACCGGCATGCCCTGCTCCAGGCCCACCC
>NZ_JBFTNR010000882.1:0-1496 GCF_056665995.1 Stenotrophomonas sp. 05L44_2 | reverse complement strand
CAACAGCAACAGCAGAAGCTGCATTCCGTGGGATGGCGGGGAGGGTCCGGCTGCGGGGGACGCCGTAAACCCATCCTTGGGGGCTTGGCCGCGGCATCCATGCCGCGGACACCCCCGCAACCGGACCCTCCCCGCCTTGGACAGATTTCTGCGATCTGTCGGAACGGCGTTCTGTGATGCTCTTGGTAGGTGTCGACCTTGGTCGACACGCAACAAGAAGGGGTCAGATCCCTTTCCCGGCGGGAAAGGTCTCTGACCCCCACGTGCCTCGAACCGAGGTGTCTTACCAGTTCGGGTCTTCGGCCGGGGCGGCGGCGGGCTTGGGCTTCGGCTTGCTGGCCGGGCGCGCTGCGGCGGCCGGGGCGGCCGATGCGGTTGCGCCGGCGGCGGCCTTGGGCTTGCTGCCCAGCTTCTGGCGCAGTTCGATCTGGCCGGGGCGGAAACCACCGCGCATCGCGTCGACGCCCTCTTCCAGGGTGCCGTAGGACGTCTGCGCGGCAACGCGGTCGATGCGGATGGTGCAGCACGGATGCTCGCTGCGGCCGAGCGAACGGCCGGTCTGCGGGTCCTTCAGCTCTTCGCCCAGGCGCACGGCCTGCCAGCGCTGGCCGACCTGCACGGTGTCACCGCCCTGGCTCAGCACCACCTGGTCGCCATCGACGGACACCACCGACACCGGGAACAGCGTGGTGACGATCGTGCTGCCGATCTGCCCGGACAGCGAGTCCATCATCGAGGCGGCCATGCTGCGGCCATTGACCACGCGCGGCAGCGTGCTCGGGCCGGTCGAGGCCAACTGATGGTCGAAGCTGTCGGACATCACCACCTGGCCGGTGGTGGCATTGACCAGGCGCAGGGTGATGCGGCCGCCACCGGAATACGAGGTCACCTGGCGATCGGACATGCGCAGGTTGCGCACGCTGCGCGGGTACTCGAACCGTTCGATGGTCGGAATCAGGATCAGGTCGGTCGCCAGCTGCTGGCCAACGCGCGCGGTGTCCTGCAGGCGCACGTTGCCACTGTTGATGTGGTCGATCTCGGCCTGCAGTTCGTCGCCGAACTCGCGGTCCAGCACGATGAAACGCTGGGTCTGGGTAAGCGTGTCGGACAGCCGCGCGCGGATCGCCTGGGCGACCTCGTCGGCATTCACCCGGCCATCGCCAACGGCATAGCTGCCCGACTTGGTGCGCGGCAGGGCCACCACGATCTTCGGCTTGCCTTCTTCATCCGGTGCGCGGTACTGGGCAATCTGCGCGCGGACACGCACCTTCCAGTAGCTGCGCATGCTGCGCCGGGTGACATCCGAATCGAAGGAGCTGGCACCGCGCTTGGCGTCTACCTTGACCTGCTCTTCGTAGTTTTCCTTGACGCTGGCCGACGCCGAGCCGCCCTTGGCGGAGGCTTCGCCGGAAGCGCTGGCCGAGGCCGAACCCTTGAAGCTCCAGCCTTCGTCGCTGGCGCGCACGCGGGCGATGGTTTCTTCGTCGAGCTGGCTC
>NZ_JBFTNR010000881.1:0-1501 GCF_056665995.1 Stenotrophomonas sp. 05L44_2 | reverse complement strand
GGTGCGGGTGGGCCGCCCGATCGAGGAACTGTTCCGCTTCAACGCACGTCGCGGCCTGTTGGGGCCCGGCCCGATCGACGAGGCCATCGAACGCCGCCTGACCCACCTGCGCAGTGGCCGCCCACACATGCGCGAGAGCGAGAAGGACGACGGCACGGTGCTGGAGATCCGCGGCAACCCGCTGCCCGACGGTGGCTTCGTCACCAGCTATGCCGACATCACCAGTTACAAGAACGCTGCACGCGAGCTGCGTTCGCTGGCCGATGCGCTGGAACACCGCGTGGCCGAACGCACCCAGGATCTGGACGAAGCCCGCCGCGAAGCCGAGCAGGCCAACCGTTACAAGACCCGCTTCGTCGCCTCGGCCGTGCACGACCTGCTGCAGCCGCTGAATGCCGCGCGCATGTTCGTGTCGGTGCTGCGCGGCAAGCTCACCGACCCCGAACAGCAACAGACCAGCGACCATATCGACGCCGCACTGGCCGCGCAGGACGCGATCCTCAACAGCCTGCTGGATATTTCACGGCTGGAGTCGGGGTCGTTGCAGGTACGGGTGCGCGCATTCGCGCTGTCTCCCTTGCTGGAAACCCTGGCGCGCGAGTTCGGCATCGCCGCACAGAGCCGCGGCCTGCAGCTGGACTGGGTGGACACTCGTGCGGTGATCGTCAGCGACGAAGCACTGCTGCGGCGCATCCTGCAGAACTTCCTGTCCAATGCGCTGCGCTATACGCCACGTGGCCGCGTGCTGATCGGCTGCCGGCGTGCAGGCGACCAGCTGCGCATCGAGGTGCATGACCAGGGACCAGGTATTCCGGAAAGCCTGCAGGGCGAGATCTTCGAAGAATTCCGTCGCCTCAACGACGGCGTGGAGCAGGAACGGGGCGCCGGCCTGGGCCTGGCCATCGTTGAACGCATCGGTCGACTGCTCGGACACCGCATCAGCCTGCGTTCCGCGCTGGGCAAGGGCAGCGTATTCGCGGTGAGCGTGGCACTCGGGCGCGCCGACGAGGTGATTGCGCCGCCGGCGGCGCCGGTCGTCGCGACCGAGCCGTCCGATGACAGCCCGCTGCGGCAATGTCGGGTCTGGAGCATCGATGATGACCCGCATGTCTGTGCGGCGACCCGTGCCCTGCTGGAACGCTGGGGCTGCCATGTGGAACTTGCCGATGGCCCCCAGGGGGCACTGGAAATCGCCAGTGCGCTGAACGTGCCGCAGCTGTTGCTGCTGGACGTACGCATGGGGCAATGGCACGGACCGGACCTGTATGAAGCGCTGTGCACGCTGTGGAAGGCGCGGCCACCGGTGATCCTGGTGACCGCTGAGCGCGATGATGCGCTGAAAGTGCATGCTGCCGAGAACGGTTGGGGCTTCCTGCTCAAGCCCGTGCGGCCGCCGGCGCTGCGGGCGTTGATGACGCAGCTGCTGTTGCGGCATCGCGGGTAAGTCAGTCGCACCTGAGCGAGGACCATCGGCCCGCGTCAGAGCGTTCACGCTCTGACG
>NZ_JBFTNR010000880.1:0-1504 GCF_056665995.1 Stenotrophomonas sp. 05L44_2 | reverse complement strand
GATCAGCACCTTCATGCCCGGGTACTTGGCCTTGAGCTGCTTGAGCTGGTTCCAGTTGCCGCGCAGCGGCTGGTCCCAGGTATCGGCGCTGCCGCTCACGCTTTCGCCGGCACCGAAGGCCTTGGTGTAGTCGGCGAAGGCATCGCCGCCGGCTCCGCTGTTCGGATCCGACGGCTGGGTGACGCCCACTTCGCAGCGGTTGTTGCGCACGTTGCCGAAGGCGTAATTGATGTGGGTCAGGCGCGCGGCCGAACCGCTGCTGTCGATGTTCTTGACCCGGTAGTTGCGGCCGTAGATGCCCCACTGGGTGAAGTAACCGATGACCCGCTTGCCGGTGGTGCCACCGTCGCCGGCCAGGGTGCTGGCGGTCACTGCCGTGCCCTGTGCCGACGCATTGCCGGCGTTGTCGCGGGCACGCACGCGGTAGCTGTAGCTGGTCGATGCAGTCAGGCCGCCATCGACATAGCTGGCGCTGGACGGCGAGCCGACCAGGCTGCCATTGCGGTACACGTCGTAGCCAGCCAGGCCGCTGCCGCCGGTGTTGTCGGTGGACGGGCTCCAGCTCAGGGCGATGCTGTTGGCGGTGCGGGTACCCACGGCCAGGCCACCGGGCACGCTGGGCGCGGTGGTATCGCCACTGGCTGCGTTGACGGTGATGGTGATGGTCGCGGTGCTGGCGGTGGCATTGTTGTTGTCGGTGGCGACCGCGCGCAGGGTGTGGCTGCCGGCGCTGGCGTTGGCCCAGCTGGCGCTGTACGGCGCGCTGGTGTCGATGCCCAGCGAACTGCCATCGCGGAAGAACTCGACCTTGCTGACGCTGCCGTCCGCATCACTGGCGTTGGCGGTCACGTTGACCGTGCTGCCGGCGCTGAAGGTGGCGCCGTTGGCCGGCGAGGTCAGGCTGACCACCGGCGGCTGGTTGGCCCCGCCGCCGTCGCAGGCGCCGAGGTTGGTGTAGTAGGGCGCCCCGGCCGGATGGTCCGGCGGCGCATTCCAGATGTCCTGGTTCGCCCGGTAGAGGACCCCTCCTTTCTGCAGGGTGTCGCCACTGCGGTAGATCTTGGCCTGGTCCCATTCGGCCACGCCGGCACARCTGGCGGCCTGGGCCAGGCCGGGCAGGGTGACCGCCCCGGCCAGGGCCAGCAGCCAGGCCAGACGGCGCGGGCGACAGCGATGAAGGGAAGGGTGGGCACTGCGTACATCGGCACTCTGCACAAGCGGGTCGTACATGGTGTGTCTCCGATCGATGGTTGGCGCGCGGGCCAAGACGGCGCCGCACGTAACGCAGGGTCCGGACGTCACCCGGGAAGGCGACGGAGGGGGCGGACGGAGGTACCTGGTGGGCCGGGGAGAGAGTCCGGCGCCAGGTGGGGACAACGTTGTCATCAATTGCGTGGTCAATCCGTGAGCGAGTGCATGGTTCGGGGATTTGGCGGAGAGCGGCGCTGGCGCGGGGTCGGCGGCCAGCGGCGGAGCCCCCTCGTGGCTGGGGCTTGCCGCGAAC
>NZ_JBFTNR010000879.1:0-1519 GCF_056665995.1 Stenotrophomonas sp. 05L44_2 | reverse complement strand
GGATTTCGGTGAGCATCTGCCGCACGACGGCGGAGTCGTCGACGATCAGGACCCGGCAGGGGGCGTTGCCGGTCAGGGTCATTCGAACAGCTCCACGCCACCGGTGACCGGGGCCTTGGACAGGCGTGCGCGCACGGCCGATTCGGTCGCGGCGACTTCGGCTTCGTGGGCGTGTGGAAGGCGCTGCACAACCACGCGGCCGGTATCGGCGAAGAACCAGATCTTGCGCGGATGGATGCCGCACAGGTCCTCGGCGAGGATCGGGATGTGTTCGGCCTGCAGGTACTGGCGCACGAATTCGGCGTTGCGGGTGCCTACCGGATTGCTGGTGAAGCCCTTCAGCACGTTGGCGCCGCCGAACACCTTCGCCTCGATGCGCTTGCGGTGGGCGCCGCGCTTGAGCATGTCGTTGATCAGCAGTTCCATCGCATAGCTGCCATAACGTGCGGGCGCGCCGTCGCCGGCGTTGCCTTCGGGCAGCAGGAAGTGGTTCATGCCGCCGATCTTCAGTACCGGGTCGCGCAGGCAAGCCGCCACGCAGGAGCCCAGCGTAGTGGTCAGCGCGGTGGTGTCATCCACTACCAGATACTGGGTTGGCAGCAGCTTGGCGGCGATGGTCTTGAAGCGTGCGTCCTGGTAGCGCATCACATCGTCGGTACGCAGTGATGCGTTCATGCGCCGGCCTTTGCCGCACGACGGTACAGGGTACGGCCGCAGGGTTGGATCAGATCGGCCGCGTGCAGGTAGTTCTCCGAGTGGCCGGTATAGAGCAGGCCGTCGTCGGCCAGGTGGTTGACCAGGCGGCCAAGAATCGCGCGCTGGGTCGGCTTGTCGAARTAGATCATCACGTTGCGGCAGAACAGCGCATCGAACGGGCCGCCGACGTCGTAACGCGGTGCCAGCAGGTTCAACGGGCGGAATTCGATCAGTTCACGCAGCGCCGGCAGTACGCGGCACTGGCCTTCGTTGGGGCCACTGCCACGCTGGAAATAGCGGCGACGCAGGTCCGGATCGAGGCCGGCGACACGGTCGATGTTGTAGACGCCGCGCCCGGCGGTGGCCAGCACCTGGGTGTCGACGTCGGTGGCGACGATGCGTACCGGCGGCTTCAGGGTGCCGAACGCTTCGCAGGCGGTGATCGCCATCGAGTAGGGCTCTTCGCCGGTGGAGGCGGCGCACGACCACAACAGCAGCGGACCGCGCCCGTTGCGCTGCTGCAGCTCTTCGCGCAGCTTGTCGAAATGGTGTGGCTCGCGGAAGAACGCAGTGAGGTTGGTGGTCAGCGCATTGGTGAATGCCTGCCACTCGTCGCCATCACCTTGTTCCAGGTGGTCCAGGTACTGCTGGAAGCTGCGCATGCCCAGCGTGCGCAGCCGGCGCGACAGGCGTCCGTACACCATGTCGCGCTTGGCCGGGGCGAGGGCGATGCCCACGCGCTGGTAGATCAGGTCGCAGACGCGGCGGAAATCACGGTCGGCGAATTCGAATTCGCGCGTACCGCTGACGATGGGGGTAGGGC
>NZ_JBFTNR010000878.1:0-1519 GCF_056665995.1 Stenotrophomonas sp. 05L44_2 | reverse complement strand
GCTTCAACAGAAGGCCGGGGGAGACCCCGGCCTTTTTTGTTTGCGCATCAGTAGTGCCGGCCGCTGGCCGGCAACCTCATGGTTCTCATTCGGTGGTGGCAGCCACGTCCTGCAGCCGCAGCGTCGCCATCACGCCCAGGCGCAGGCCGGGCAGGTCGCCATCGGCGGGCAGCATGATCGCCTGCTGGCGGATGCCGCCGAAATGCTTGACCTGGAACAGCACGTCCAGCCCATGGCCACTGGCGCCACCGCCGCTGGCCGCCGGTGCGCCGGGATTGCGCCGGGCCGGCTGGAAGCCGGGCGTGCTGCGCACCAGCTCGACGGTGCTTGCGGAAAAATCCCCGGCGATCAGGCTCGGCATGCCCTCGGCCGTGGCGCCGATCCATGTCATCAGGTCGCTGGTCTGATGCTGCCGGGCCGTGGCCTCATCCGGCTCCGGCCGCAGGCGCGCGACGTAGACGTTGACGTCGTTGTCGCCCAGCCGCAGGCGCATCATGCCGGCGGCACTGAAGGTGCCCGGCGGATGCAGCAGGGTGACGCCGTCCTCGCTGACCGGCAGCCGGCTGAGCATCGCGTTGCCATGCCGGACCGGCTGGCTCGGCGGGTCTGCGGTGACGAAATCGCAGCTGTAGCGCAGCCGGCTGGCCAACCAGCAGGCCGGGTTGCGCCCTTGCTGCTGCAGGACCTGCTGCACCGAGATCACATCCGGCTGCAGATCGGTCAGCAGCTGCAGCACCTGTTCGCGGCGCTGCTTCCATTGCCCTTCATCACGGCTGGGCAGTTCCAGCGCGGCGACGGTCAATTGCCGCACCTCCGTGGCAAGGCCGGCGGCCGGCGGCGCCTGCGGTCGTGCCAATGCAGGCACGGCCAGCATGAGGGCAAGGCAGCTGGACAGAATGCGGGCAAAGGGGAGGGGGCGCATAACGATAAGTTTACGCTTTTGCCGTGCAGGTTCCGTGACTTCCGGCAGGGCCGCACATGCCTGCCATGCTTTGGCGCGCCTGTCATGCAGCCCTGCAGCGTGCTTCGCACGCACAGGTTCCGGTACTCTTGCGCCTTTCGTTTTGCAGGAATGCCTTACAGGATGAGCCACGACGCAGTCGCCCCCATCGCCGGCCAGGGAAAGATGCCGCGCCAGATCCCGTACATCATCGGCAATGAGGCCTGCGAGCGGTTCAGTTTCTACGGGATGCGCAACATCCTGGTGCAGTTCCTGATCACCTCCCTGCTGCTGCAGGAAATCACGGCCGAAGGCCGTGCCGGTGAAGCCAAGGACATCATGCACAGCTTCATGATCGGCGTGTATTTCTTCCCGCTGCTCGGTGGCTGGCTGGCCGACAAGTTCTTCGGCAAGTACCACACCATCCTGTGGTTCAGCCTGGTCTACTGCATGGGCCATCTGTGCCTTGCGCTGTTCGAGGGCAGCCGTGGCGGCTTCTTCCTCGGCCTGGGCCTGATCGCGCTGGGTGCCGGTGGCATCAAGCCGCTGGTGGCCTCGTTCATGGGCGACCAGTTCGAC
>NZ_JBFTNR010000877.1:0-1520 GCF_056665995.1 Stenotrophomonas sp. 05L44_2 | reverse complement strand
AGGCCTGCTGCAGCGGCAGCTCGTCACCGGTGGCCAGCAAGCGCGCCAGCACCTCCGGCAGGGTCTGGTACAGATCGACAACGGCACGGGTGACCAGGTCCGATTCAGCCGCGTGCAGCGAATCCATCACCCAGTACGCCTGGCCCTGCAGCGGGCCGGCCAGATGCGCGATCAGCGGCCGCACCACCTGCACGCACATCGCATCCACCAGGGCGCCCTGCACCGATTCCACCCAGGCTTCCGGGTCTTCCAGTGCACCGGCCATGCTGGCGCGCGCCTTGTCCAGCACGGCCACGCGCACCGTGGCGATGGCGGTCTCGGTGATGGCGTTCACTTGTTCTTCGACGATGCGGCGCAGCGTCGCGCTGATCGGCCGGGTATAGCTGCGCGGGCCGATGGTGAACGAAAGCTCCTCGCCGGAGGGCCGGCTGAGCAGCTTCCACAACTCCTTGTCCAACGCCGGATACGGCGCGGTGCGCATGCCCGCGCGGAAGCCGGAATCGCTGGTAAGCACGATGCGGCGCCGCGGTGCCTGCGCGCGCTTGAAATCCGATTCAAGGAAATCGCGGAAGTACTGCGAGATCCGCACCGCGATTTCGCGCATCTTCGTTTCACCCAGAGGCCCGCCGCCGCCGGTTGCCGCAGGTGTCAGCGGGGTGGACGCATCGGAGGTCGGCAGGTGCGGCGGCTGGGGAGTGCTCATGTATGGCTGGGCGGGCACCTGGCAAGACAGGCACCGCTAGGGACTGGGTCCTGCATGGTCGCACGCGTCGCCCACGGCGGGGAGGGGGCCAGTGCCCTCCAGTACCGACGGCAGGATCATGTGCGACGTCAGCGATCGCCAGAACAGCGACTCGTCGTAGCTGTCGAAGTCGGTCCGGACCAGAATCGGCGACGGCAGACCCTGCGCGCGCAGGCGCAGGCGGATACTGGCCACTTCCTCGCTCAGCCCCATGCCGAACAGCACCAGCTGCACCTTCGCATCGCGCAGCACGAACGATTCCTGCAGGCGCGTGCCGAGGCCGGCCGCAAGGAACGTTCCCACCAGGTCGTAGTTGCGCCATTCCAGCACCGACAGGCCGCTGTCCACGCTGTAGATCGATTCCATGCGGATCAGGCCGCGCCGTCCTATCGTCCGTGATATCCGCTGACGGGCGGCCTCCTGCCCGCCCATGATGAGCATCCTGAGCAAAACCGCGTCTCCTTGTGTATGGGCTCGCGGAAATGGTCAGGGCGCAGGTGGCATGGCAGATATCAGATGAATCTGATTCCTTCGTGCATGCAACAGAGTGCTATGCACCTGGTTTGCCCCGGTCCAGCTGCCGGTAGCCAATGGCCTCGGCCAGGTGCGCGGCCCGGATGGTCTCGCTTTCGGCAAGATCGGCAATGGTGCGTGCCACGCGCAGGATGCGATGCATCGCCCGCGCCGACAGCTGCAGGCGCTCGATGGCTTGTTCCAGCAGGTCCTGGTCGGCTTCGCTCAAGCGCGTGCACGCGCGCAGGGCAGCAGGCGGCAGGTG
>NZ_JBFTNR010000876.1:0-1520 GCF_056665995.1 Stenotrophomonas sp. 05L44_2 | reverse complement strand
ACCTTCAACTTCTCCAACTACCTGTCCAAGGTCAGCCCGGAGTGGAAGAGCAAGGTCGGCGAAGGCACCTCGGTGCAGTGGCCGGACGGTGTGGGTGGCAAGGGCAATGAAGGCGTTGCTTCCTACGTGAAGCAGATCAAGGGCTCGATCGGCTACGTCGAACTGGCCTATGCCCTGCAGAACGCGATGCCGTACACCTCGCTGCAGAACGCGGCCGGCACCTGGGTGCAGCCGAACGCTGAAACCTTCGCCGCCGCTGCCGCCAGCGCCGACTGGGCCAGCGCCAAGGACTTCAACCTGGTCATCACCAACGCCCCGGGCGAGCAGGCGTGGCCGATCACCGCCACCAACTTCATGCTGATGCAGAAGAAGCCGAAGGATGCCAAGCGCAACCAGGATGCGCTGGCCTTCTTCAAGTGGGCCTTCGAAAGCGGCCAGACCCAGGCCAACGAACTGCACTACGTGCCGCTGCCGGCCGAGCTGGTCAAGCAGATCGAAGCCTACTGGGCGACCGAACTGAAGTGATGGACCCGACGGTGCCCGCCACGTGCGGGCACCGTCTCCTGCACATCGTGCTGCCCCGCCCCTTCCTGGCCCTGCCGTCCCCATGAATGCCATCGCCCAGCCTGTAGCCGCCCCGTCCACGCGTGATACGCGTGATGCCCGCAACGACAAACTGTTCCGATGGGTGCTGGTCGGCACCGTCATCTTCGTCCTGATCGCGCTGGCCTGCGCCGCACTGTCGATGCTGTGGGGTGGTCGCCACGCCCTGCAGATGCAGGGCCTGAGCTTCTTCTTCTCCTCCGACTGGAATCCGGTCGAAAACAAGTTCGGCGCCCTCGCCCCGATCTACGGCACCCTGGTCACCGCGCTGATCGCGATGGTCATCGCCGTGCCGGTCAGCTTCGGCATCGCCTTCTTCCTCACCGAAGTGGCACCGCGCTGGCTGCGTGGTCCGGTCGGTACCGCCATCGAACTGCTGGCGGGCATTCCCTCGATCATCTACGGCATGTGGGGCCTGTTCGTGCTGGTGCCGGTGATGACCGAGTACGTCACCCCGTTCCTCAACGAAACCCTGGGCGAATGGCCGATCATCGGCCCGGTGTTCCAGGGCCCGCCGCTGGGCATCGGCATGCTCACCGCCGGCTTCGTGCTGGCGATCATGGTCATCCCGTTCATCTCCTCGGTGATGCGCGAAGTGTTCCTGACCGTGCCGACCCGCCTGAAGGAATCGGCCTACGCGCTGGGCTCCACCAAGTGGGAAGTGAGCTGGGACATCGTGCTGCCCTACACCCGCTCGGCGGTGATCGGTGGCGTGTTCCTCGGCCTCGGCCGCGCACTGGGCGAGACGATGGCGGTGGCCTTCGTGATCGGCAACAGCGTGCGCCTGTCGCCGTCGCTGCTGGAACCGGGCACCACCATCGCCGCACTGATCGCCAACGACTTCGGCGAAGCCACTGAAACCTACCGCTCGGCGTTGCTGCTGCTCGGCTTCGTCCTCTTCATCGTCACCTTCGTGG
>NZ_JBFTNR010000875.1:0-1526 GCF_056665995.1 Stenotrophomonas sp. 05L44_2 | reverse complement strand
GGGATGTCCTGCCGCCCCGTGCGCGGGACACCGTCCACACCGGACGTCACCGGTGAATCCACACCTGCTGCCCCCATCCGTGCCGGGGTGCTCCGCAAGGAGTTCGGCCACGGAGGCAACAGGGAAGCCCAACCCCGGAACCTTCAGCGCTTCCACGCGTCCCGCATACCTATCCCGCGGGCGGAATCGCCGGTTCCCCATCAGGAGTTCTGCAATGCCTCAGGTCACCATGCGTCAGATGCTGGAAGCCGGCGTCCACTTCGGCCACCAGACCCGCTACTGGAACCCGAAAATGGCTCCGTACATCTTCGGCGCCCGCGGCAAGATCCACATCATCAACCTGGAAAAGACCGTCCCGCTGTTCAACGACGCGATGAACTTCATCTCGTCGGTTGCCCAGAAGCGCGGCACCATCCTGTTCCTGGGCACCAAGCGCAGCGCGCGTGAGTCGATCCGCGAAGAAGCCGAGCGTTGCGGCATGCCGTTCATGAACCAGCGTTGGCTGGGCGGCACCCTGACCAACTTCCGTACCGTCAAGCAGTCGGTTGCCCGCCTGAAGGAACTGGAAGCCGGTGAATCCGACGGCACCTTCGAGAAGCTGGTCAAGCACGAAGTGCTGGGCCTGCGTCGCGAGCGCGACAAGCTGGAAGCCTCGCTGGGCGGCATCAAGGACATGAACCGTCTGCCGGACGCGATCTTCGTCATCGATATCGGCCACGAAGACATCGCCATCAAGGAAGCCAAGAAGCTCGGCATCCCGGTGATCGCCGTCGTCGATACCAACTACAACCCGGAGCTGGTGGATTACGCGATCCCGGGCAACGACGACGCCATCCGTGCCGTGCAGCTGTACGCACGCGCCGCTGCTGACGCCGTGCTGGAAGGCAAGGCTGCTGCACCGCACGCCGCCACCGTCCGTGAAGAAGAGTTCGCCGACGCTCCGGCCGAAGAAGGCAAGCCGGCTCGCCGCGCTCCGGCCAAGAAGGCTGCTGCCGACAAGGGCGAAGCCCAGGCCTGATCCAGGCCCCGGTGGGCGCCACGCGCCCACCTTTCCTGTCCGCTGCCGATGGCGCGACGACAGGAAACTGTCACACGGGCCGGCCACCATGCCGGCCCAACCCCTTTCTTTCGTGAGGTAATCCCGTGGAAATCACYGCTTCCCTGGTCAAGGAACTGCGCGAGCGCACYGGCGCCGGCATGATGGARTGCAAGAAGGCGCTCACCGAGGCCGGCGGCAACATCGACGCCGCTGCTGAAGCGCTGCGCAAGTCCGGCGCTGCCAAGGCCGACAAGAAGGCTGACCGCGTGGCCGCCGAAGGTCGTCTGGGCCTGGCCCAGGACGGCGGCAAGGCCGTGCTGGTCGAGATCAACTCGGAAACCGACTTCGTCGCCAACGACATCAACTTCAAGAACTTCGTCGATTCCGTCGCTGCCGCTGCACTGGCATCGGGCGCCGCCGACGTGGAAGCCCTGAAGTCGGCCACCCTGCCGACCGGCCAGACCGTCGAAGAAACCCGCGCGACCGC
>NZ_JBFTNR010000874.1:0-1527 GCF_056665995.1 Stenotrophomonas sp. 05L44_2 | reverse complement strand
GGGCTCCCAGAGTCTTCGGATCGCCTACCCATTCGCGCTGCCAGGCCATGGCCGAATCGCTCAACTGTGCCTCACCACTGAACATCAGCGGCAGGTCGTACACACCGACGTAGCCGGCCGCGCACTGGTACAGCCCGGGTTCGCGGATYGGCCCCATCATCGCGGCATACGCACCGTAGCTGGCCCCATAGATGCAGATGCGGTTGCTGTCGGCGATGCCCTCTGCGATGGCCCAGCGGGTGGCGTCGGTCACATCGTCCTGCATGGCCGCGCCCCACTGCTTCGCACCCGCCTGGGTGAACGCGCGGCCATAGTTGGCCGAACCACGGAAGTTGACCTGCAACACGGCATACCCTGCCGCCGCCAGCATCTGCGGCTCGTTGCTGTAGCTGCCCTCATCGAATACGCCGATGGGGCCACCGTGCGGCAGCACGACCAACGGCAGATTGCGCCCTTCGCTGCCCGGCGGCAGGGTCAGGAAGCCGTGCAGCGGCAGTCCGTCGCGCGCCTTCAGCGAGAACGGACGCACGGTGGCGGCCAGTTTCGGGTCGATCCATTCGCTGCGGCTGAGCAGATGCTCGGCGGCCTTTGCGCGGGTGTCGAACAGGTAGAAATCCCCGGGATTGCTGCCCGACCACGTCTGCACCACCACCTTGCCGCCATCACGGGTACTGGAGGTGATGAACACCGGGCCACCGAACGCCGCTTCAAGGCTGCGGTACTGACGGGCATCGGCGCCCTTCTCATCGAAGAAGCGCGTGCGCGGTGCATCGCCGGCAAACAGCGCGCCCACCGGCACGCGGGTGCCCGGGCGGAAGATGATCGCGTAGGGGTCGACCACGCCATCGCGCAGCACCTCGCGCCGTTGGCCGGTCTGTGGGTTCCAGCTGACGATGGCATCGGGCCCGGTGGGCTGCTCGACCTGCAGATAGGCCAGCGCGCCATCTTCGGAGAAGCCGATTGCGGTTTCTATCCGGTGGCTCAGCGACTCGTCATTGACCAGCGACCACTGCGCATTGGTCCCGGCGCGGTAGTASAGCTTGTTGACGTTGTCCGACGCTGCGCCGTGGGCGAAGCGCACTTCACCCTGATGATCGGTAGTGAAATCGGCACGCTGCACGGGTGAACCGGAAACGCGCACGCGACGTCCACTGACCACATCAAGCCGCTCGACCCGGGTGTAGGGGTCCTCGGCGAAGGGCCATACCGCGATCAGCACATTGCGGTCGTCGCCCGCCAGTTCGTCGGTGAGGAAGGCCGCGACGTCCTCCACCTTCTTCGGCTGGATGCGCGTACCCAACCCGCGCCCCTGCACGCGGTAGCCGACCAGCAGTTCCCCGCCCTTGCCATCGACGTTGACCCCGTACAGTTCACCGGTGGGCTGCGGCGTATCGAGTACTCCGAGCTTCTCGGCCAGGCCGACCAGCAGGCGCTCGTTGCTCACCCATTCAAAGGTGTTGGCGTGGTTCTTGTCCTGCGGGCGGAACACGCCTTGGCGTGGTTCTTGTCCTGCGGGCGGAACACGCC
>NZ_JBFTNR010000873.1:0-1536 GCF_056665995.1 Stenotrophomonas sp. 05L44_2 | reverse complement strand
CCTTCGGTGGCACCCATTTCGGCGGCACCACCGGTGGTAGTGGGCTGAACACCACCGCGCGCACCACGCTCGACGTGCTGCCGAAGGACGGGCTGAACGTCGGCGTGATCGACGGCACGATCAACCTGCCGGGCGTGGGCCAGATCCTCAACATGAAGGCGCTGGCCAACGCACTGCAGAGCAAAGGCGGCGCCAACATCCTCTCCACGCCGAACCTGATGACGCTGGACAACGAGGCGGCCAGCATCATGGTCGGGCAGACCGTGCCCTTCGTCAGTGGCCGCTATGTGACCGATGGCGGTGGTGGCAGCAACAACCCGTTCCAGACCATCGAACGCGAGGACGTGGGCCTGAAGCTGCGGGTGCGCCCGCAGATTTCCGAGGGCGGCACGGTGAAGCTGGACATCTACCAGGAAGTCAGCAGCATCGATGCGCAGAGCTCGGGCAGCGCCGGCATCATCACCAACAAGCGCGCGCTGGACACCAGCGTGCTGCTCGATGACGGCCAGATCATGGTGCTGGGCGGCCTGCTGGAAGACAGCGTCAGTCATGGCCGTGATGCGGTGCCGGGCCTGGGCAAGATTCCAGTGCTGGGCGCACTGTTCCGCAGTGACACSCGCAAGCGCRCSAAGACCAACCTGATGGTGTTCCTGCGCCCGCACGTGGTGCGTGACCCGGCTGCCGGCCAGCGCCTGACCCGCGACCGCTACGACTACATGCGCAATGCACAGGCCGGCGCGCAGCCGGTGCAGAGCTGGGCATTGCCGGCGCTGTCGGCGCCGCAGCTGCCACCGCAGGACCTGTCTGTGCTCGGCCAGGGCAATGCGCGCGATGGACAGGGCCAGCCGCTGCAGAACGGCAGCCTTGCGGCGTTGTATCCGGCCAGCGAGGGCACTGTGCAGGTGGTGCAGTTCGCGCAGGGGCTGGATGCAGCGCGTGCCACGCAGGCCGTGGCACAGGTGCGCGCGCTTGGCCTGCAGGCCTATGCCGAAACCACGCCGGGCGAAACCGGACAGCGACTGCGGGTGCGGGTGGCACGCGACCCGGCCACGCTCGACCCGGCGCTGCAGCAGCTGCGCGGGCTGGGCTACACCCCGGAACTGGTCATCGGCCCATGAGCATGGCCACGCCGCCGCCAGCGCTGCCGTATGCCTGGGTGCGCAGCCACGGCGTGATGCTGGCCGAAGCAGGCGGCGCGCCGGTTCTGCTGGGAACTGCCGAGACCGCCGCCTGGGCGGTGGCCGAACTGCGCCGCCGGCATGGGCCGCTGCCGTTCCAGGTGCTGGATGCGGCGGCCTGGCAGCAGCGGTTGGGCGAGCAGTATCGTGACGGTGGCGATGCCGCTGCACTGGTCGGCGCGGCCGAAAGTGAAGTCGATCTCGACCGGCTGATGCAGGACATGCCCGAGGTGACCGATCTGCTGGATGCACAGGACGACGCGCCGGTGATCCGCATGATCAACGCCCTGCTGGCACAGGCCGCGCGTGACGGTGCAAGCGATCTGCACATCGAACCTTTCGAAACTCATTCGGTGGT
>NZ_JBFTNR010000872.1:0-1537 GCF_056665995.1 Stenotrophomonas sp. 05L44_2 | reverse complement strand
GTGTGGGGCATCAGCGCGCGCAACCGCGAGCAGAACTTCGCACTCAACGCACTGATGGATCCGGAGATCGACCTCGTCACCCTGCTCGGTACCGCCGGCACCGGCAAGACCCTGCTGGCACTGGCCGCCGGCCTGGCGCAGACGATGGACCAGCAGCGCTACCGCGAGATCATCATGACCCGCGCCACGGTCAGCGTCGGCGAGGACATCGGYTTCCTGCCCGGYACSGARGAAGARAAGATGMYGCCSTGGATGGGCGCGCTGACCGACAACCTGGAAGTGCTGACGCACAACCAGGAAGGCGGCACCTGGGGCCGCCAGGCCACCAACGACCTGCTCGCCAGCCGCATCAAGATCCGCTCGATGAACTTCATGCGCGGCCGTACGTTCCTGTCGCGTTACCTGATCCTGGACGAGGCGCAGAACCTGACCCCCAAGCAGATGAAGACGCTGATCACCCGTGCCGGTCCCGGCACCAAGATCGTCTGCCTGGGCAACGTCGAACAGATCGACACCCCGTACCTGACCGAAACCACGTCGGGCCTGACCTACGCCGTGGACCGCTTCAAGAACTGGCCGCACAGCGCGCACATCACGCTGCGTCGCGGTGAACGCTCGCGGCTGGCCGATTACGCCTCGGAGGTGTTGTGAACCGCTGCACCCGTCTGCTGCTGCCATCGCTGGCGGTCGCCATTGCCACGCTGCTCGGTGCCTGCGCGACCACGCAGGGACCGGCCAGCGTGCCGACCACAGAACGCAGTGGCCAGTCCTGGGTGGTCACCCGCCCGATCATCGCCGCGCAGGTGCTCGACACCTGCTCGCGCCCCAGCCCCGGCCGCGAGGCCGGGCGGGTCAGCGGCTACTGGGCACCGAGCCGGCAGCAGGTGGACCAGCTGGAAGCGAAGCTGGCATCGCTGGAAGCGCAGGTGCCGCACGTGCTGGATTTCGATCGCCAGTACGTCGGCATCGAGCTGGACGGAAAGCAGGTGATCTACATCAACGCGTTCCATCTGCCTGAAGACAACAGCCTGCGGCCCGCCCGCGAGGCGGTACGGGTCTGCGATGGCGGCGCGCAGTTCTGGGGCGCGGTCTTCGACCCGGCCAGCGGGACCTTCAGCGAGCTGCAGTTCAACGGCGGCTTCGGCGGGCCCTGAGGGGCCTGCCATGGGAATCCGCCTGCCCACCTGGGTCTGGATCGGCGCGGTCGCCCTGTCGTGCGTGGCCGGCATGGTCAATGTGGTTGGCTTCCTCGGTTTTGAACACCAGGCGGTCAGCCACATGACCGGCAGCACCAGCCAGCTTGGCATGGCACTGGCGCAAGGTGACTGGCGCGCGGTCGGCCATTTGTGGGGGCTGCTGATCGCGTTTTCGCTGGGCGCGATGGTCAGCGGACTGCTGATCCAGGACAGCGCACTGCAGCTCGGCCGGCGCTACGGCGTGGCGCTGGCATTGGAATCGCTGTTGCTGCTGGCGGCCATTCCGCTGTTCAAGCAGCATCAGATATGGGGCGCATTGGCGGCCGCGATGGCCTGCGGAC
>NZ_JBFTNR010000871.1:0-1538 GCF_056665995.1 Stenotrophomonas sp. 05L44_2 | reverse complement strand
GGTTCAGGTAATGCCGGTTGGAGACCGGTCGCTGCCCGCAGTTGGCGAGCAGCAGATTGGCGGTCTCGAAGCGCTCGACCTTGCGACGGCCGCGACCGCAGTAGTAGCCACGCAGTGCGCAGGCCATCGCCACGTTGTCACGGGCAACTGCGGTGATGATGTCTTCGATCTGCTGCGCCAGCAGGTCCGTCTCCAGTGGCTTGTACCCTTGCGCACGGCCGGGCATATCGCCGCGATGCTCGATCAAGACAGCCAGCAGGTTGCGTGATTGGAAGCCCAGGTATTCGCAGTCGCGATGCAGGGCGTATTCCCCGCCCCAGTGCTCCAGACGGCTGCGGACGTATTCGCCGAACGTATCAAGCTGCATGGTGGGCTTCTCCCTGGATGGACGACGGACCCGGCGCGAACACATCCGGGCGCAGGAATTCACGACGGACCGCACCGGCCGTGGCCAGCTCGATGCGTCGGCACAGACGGGCGCCAGGCAACTTGTGGCCGCGGGCGATCATGTAAAGGGTCCGCAGCGCACAGCCGGTCTGGTGGGCCAGACGGCGCATCACGGGGCAACTGGGGGTGCCGTAGCCCCCTTGGGAGATGGCGTAGTCGATGAGGTTCATGGCCCCACATTACCGTGGCGGTAATGCCAAGTCAATACCGTTTTGGTCATTTGCTGGATTGGTAATGCAGAGCACCATTTACAGATGGACGCCAGTACCGCCCGCACCCTCAACATGCGCCTCCGCGTTGCCGCTGCCGGCGGCCCGGCCGAATGGGCCCGCCTGTTCGGCGGCACCCGCTGGGCGCAGCCCCAGGTCAGCCAGTGGATTTCGGAGAGCAACCCGAAGAGCATCGGCCATCGTCTGGCACGCGATCTCGAGTCGGCAATGCAACTCCCGCACGGCACGCTTGATCGTGCCGATCAGGACGTTGAGATGTCGCTTCAGTCTCAATCTACGGGACTGGATTTCGAGAAGATGAGCGCTGCGGTCAAGGTGCTTTCGCACTACCTGGAGCTGGTCGGCGATCCACCGGAATGGATCTACGATCCTGTGCTGCTGGAGACCGCATTCATGGTCGTGGACGAGTTCGGTCAGCCTTCGGCCCCGGACAATGTGCTCGACCTGACGAAGCTTCTGGCAAAACGGATCAGGGAGGCGAAGGATGACTCACACGCGACTCGAGGAGCTCGCACAGCGGTTGGCCGCTAGGACCCAGGAACTGCGCGGCGGTCGCAACCCGACACCTGCCTTGCGGGTGGTGGCCGGTGAGGCACATGCAGCCCCGGGAGAACGGCGGATGGATGCCATCATGCGCGAGTGGCATTGCCGCATGATCCGCAACGTACGCCGGCGCTGGGGGGAGCCGATGCAGCATGTGATCGACCAGGCCTGCTGCGGGGTGGTGGACATCGACCAGCTCGCCGACGATGCGCTGATCCAGCTGCACAAGGATATGGAACGCGCCGAGGAGTGCATCCGCGAGGGGATTTCCTTCCACGATGCGGGGCTTCTACGCGCGCACTACGGTTGAAAGAGACC
>NZ_JBFTNR010000870.1:0-1543 GCF_056665995.1 Stenotrophomonas sp. 05L44_2 | reverse complement strand
GGGTGGATTTGGCGTGATGCGCGGTGACCACGGTTACCGCGAGGCCACGGCCAACGTGAGTGTCGCCTACAAGTGGTGATGTAAGCACGAACGGCGCCGGTGAGATCCGGCGCCGTTCTGCTTTCTGCCTTCTGTAGCGCCGAGCACAGGCTGGGCTCCACGAGAAATATCGCACCTGCCGTGCTGATGCGCGTCTGGCCTCGCATATTGCACGCGCCGCAATTCTGCAGCGCTTTTGAAGTTGGAGCCTTACTGGCTGGCAGCTGAAGGCACCCGGAGTGTCCAGTGCGCTTTACAACTTTTTGCATGGGACGGCCGCGCCTGCGCACACAGACTGCGGCCAAAGGAGACGCGTTCCTTCGCATCCAGCCCCCATCACGGCCGCTCAAGCAAAGCCGACTGACACGGGAGCCGATCCGAATGTCCTACGTGGTGCCGCGTGCTCCCACATTCCCGACACAAGGATCCCCCATGAAGCTCAGCTCCGTCGTTTCCTCGCCTCGCCCGCCGACGCCGCACCGGTTGTTCCGCAGCCTGCTGCTGGCTTTGGCTTCACTCCCCGCTGGTGCTGTACTGGCAGGCGATCTGGATGACCAGGCCGCCGAGGTGGGCGTAGCTGACCCGGCAGAAGCCTGGAGCCTCATCAATGGCTCGCAGTTGACGGTCAACGGCGGGCAGACCCAACGTATCCAAGCAAGCGATACTTCCCGGGTGATACTCGAGGGCGCCCAAGTCACCAGCGTCGGCACTCAACCGGATGCGATCCGGCTCACACGCCAGGCATCGCTGAGCGCACGCAATTCACGGATCAATGGCCAGATTGCGGTGCTTGGTGCCAGCACGTCGTTGTTGTTTGAAAACAGCGTTGTGCTGGTCAACAGCAGCAACGGCACAACCACTAGCAAATTAGTGGGCGTCGACCTCAACCCAGGCCATGAAGGTGCGCTGGTAAGCTCACCTCATGCAAGCATCGATGGCACGCTCATCCAGGTTGACGACGGCATAGTTTCGGGCCAACCACATCTCCGTGGCCTGGGTGTCCGCTTGATGACAGGCCAGATGGACATCATCAATGGTTCCCGCGTCGTCGCCTCCAACGTAGGCGCAATGTTGTGGGGCGAAAGCAACACCAATGGGTTGCTCAGGCTTGAAGTCAACAACTCGACCCTGCAATCGGGCCGCGGTGCAGCCATCCAGGTAAGGCCGAGGTCCGACAATACCTACGACATCACCGTGGCAAACGGCGCACATCTGATTGCCGGGGATGGAAACCTTGTGCTGGTTGCCCGCGAGGGCGGCATTGTCAGTGCGCGCACCGATGTCAACGTTGCGGTGGACGACGCGCGCCTCATCGGCAACGTCAGCTTCGATCCGGTGTCCGTCACCAATGGCTGGCTGAATGTCGCCCTGCGCAACAAGGCGCAGATCGACGGCCGTTTCATCAATGTCACCCGTGCCGAGATCGACGGCGACAGCACCTGGCTGATGACCGGTGACAGCAACGTCGGTCAGCTCAGCCTCGGCAGAACCGGCACCGTGGCAC
>NZ_JBFTNR010000869.1:0-1549 GCF_056665995.1 Stenotrophomonas sp. 05L44_2 | reverse complement strand
ATCTCCAACCGGTTGAAGGTGCTGCTGCAGATGAGCCTGGTGCTGGTGCACGGCCTGCGCCAGCCGGTGATCCGCGTCGGCCGTTTCGCCGGCCAGTACGCCAAGCCGCGCTCGGCCGATACCGAGACCCGCGACGGCGTGACTCTGCCCAGCTACCGCGGCGATGTGATCAATGCGCCGGCCTTCACCGAGGCGGCGCGTCTGCCCGACCCGAAGCGGATGCTGCAGGCCCACGCGCATTCGGCGATGACGATGAACTTCGTGCGGGCGCTGATCGATGGCGGCKTCGCCGATCTGCACCATCCCGAATACTGGAACCTGGAATGGGTGAGCCATTCGCCGTTGGCCGCCGAGTACCAGAAGATGGTGGCCTCGATCGGTGATGCCGTGCACTTCATGGAGACCTTGGCCGGGGCCCGCGTGCACAACCTCAACCGCATCGATTTCTACACCTCGCATGAAGCGCTGCTGYTGCCCTACGAGCAGGCGCTGACCCGGCAGGTGCCGCGCCAGCAGGGCTGGTTGAACCTGAGCACGCACTATCCGTGGATCGGCATGCGCACCGCCGCGCTGGATGGCGCGCACGTGGAGTACCTGCGCGGCGTGCGCAATCCGATCGCGATCAAGGTGGGCCCGTCGGTGACGCCGGACCAGTTGCTGCGCCTGATCGATGTGCTCAATCCGGATGACGAGCCGGGCCGCCTGAGCTTCATCCATCGTATGGGAGCGGCGCAGATCGCGCAGAAGCTGCCGCCGTTGCTGGATGCGGTCAAGCGCGATGGTCGTCGCGTGCTGTGGGTGTGCGATGCGATGCACGGCAATACCGAAAGCACCGCCAACGGCTTCAAGACGCGGCGCTTCGACAACGTGCGCGGCGAGGTCGAGATGTCCTTCGACCTGCATGCGGCCGCAGGCACCCGTTTGGGTGGCGTGCATCTGGAGCTGACCGGTGAGGATGTGACCGAATGCACCGGCGGTGCGCGCGAACTGACCGAGCGTGACCTGGAGCGCGCCTATCGTTCGACCGTCGACCCGCGATTGAACTACGAGCAGTCGCTGGAGATTGCGATGGCGATCGTGCGCAAGCAGGAGCAGGTGCGGTAGGGGTTTGCTTCTGCAGGGCTGCGCCCTGCACCTGCAGARGCCACTGCSMRAGCAACAGCAASAGCGGCATTCCGTGGTTGGCGGGGCGGTGYCGGAGTGCGGGGACGCCGCAAGTACGTCCCTGTAGGCTTGGCAGCCGCATCCATGCGGCTGACACCCCGCACTCCGACAYCGCCCCACCTCTGACAGATTCTCGCGATCCGATGGATCCACGCCATGCGTGGATGAATCTCCATCGAGTTCGAGTTGGAGTTCGAATATTTCGACAATTGATCGAAGAGCATCCACGCATGGCGTGGATCTACCGTGTCGACCAGGGTCGACACCCACCAACCGCAACAGCACCGACAGATCGCCGGAAATCTGTCGAAGGCGGGGTGGGTCCGGTTGCGGGAGTGTCCGCGGCATGGATGCCGCGGCCAAGCCCCCATGGACGGGTTTACGG
>NZ_JBFTNR010000868.1:0-1565 GCF_056665995.1 Stenotrophomonas sp. 05L44_2 | reverse complement strand
GCCCTGGACGGTTTCCGTGCGCGCCCAGYACGGAATCAACAGAAGAAGCGAAAAGCAGAAAAGCCGCGGCGATGCCGCGGCTTTTCCGGTAGCGCCGGGCGATGCCCGACGAACGCGAAGGCCTTAGTGCTTGGCTTCTTCCTTGGCGGCAGTGGCCTTGGCGTCGTCAGCAACATCGCGGGCCTTGTCGGCAACCTTCTGCGCGGCATCGGCCGTGGCGTCGCTGGCGTGGGCGGCGGCATCGGTGGCTGCGACCTTGGCCTTGTCGGCGGCGGTGGCGGTCGCGGCTGCGGCGCTGTCCAGCGCCTGCTGGGTATCGGCGGCAGCCTGTTCAGAGGCGGCAGCGGTCTTGTCGGCAGCGTCGCGGGTGGCGGCGGCGGCCTTGTCAACGGCATCGCGTGCGGCGACGCCGGCGCTGTCGGCGGCCTGCGCGGCATCCTGCTTGGCCTGTTCGGCTTCCGGGCCCTTGCAGGCAGCCAGTGCGAGCAGCAGGGAGGCGGCCAGCAGGGTAGTGGTCAGCGGACGAATCTTCATGGCGGTCTCCGGTACTGCAATGGATGGGGACGCCAGCCTATTCATACCGTTGTGAAGACCTGGTGGTGACCTGCGAACGGAACTGCGCGCAAAGAAAAAGCCGCTGGCGAACCAGCGGCTTCTTCAGAACAGCTTGAAGAAAGAAGTTATTACTTCTTGGCTTCTTCAGCAGCGTCCTTGGCCTGCTCAGCGGTAGCTTCGGCAGCCTTGGCGGCGTCCTTGGCTTCGCCAGCAGCGGCGTCGGTGGCAGCGCCAGCAGCCTGGGCAGCGGCGTCGACCGAAGCGTCAGCAGCGGTGGCGGCGGTGTCAGCGGCCTGCTGGGCAGCGTCGGCGGTCTGGGCGCCAGCAGCGGCGGCCTGGTCGGCAGCAGCCTGGGCTTCGGTGGCGGCCTGGTTGGCCGAAGCAGCGGCGTCCTGGGCAGCTTCCTGCTTCGAGCAGGCGGCCAGGGCCAGAGCCAGGGACATCGCGACCAGCAGCTTGTTGATGCTCATTGTGTAAATCCTCGTCGTTAGAATTAGGCAACGCGCATGCTGCGCGCCGACAACATGATGACAAGCCAAGATTGGGTGTCAAGCGATCCCGCATTCATTTTTGCGAAATAGACGTTAAACCCTTTCAGATCAACTCGATGGCGATAGCCGTCGCTTCGCCGCCGCCGATGCACAGGGTGGCAATGCCGCGCTTGCCGCCGCGCGTGCGCAATGCGTTGACCAGGGTGACCACCAGGCGTGCGCCGGAGGCGCCGATCGGATGGCCCAGCGCGCAGGCACCGCCATTCACGTTGAGCTTGTCGTGCGGGATGCCCAGTTCGCGCATCGGTGCCATCGCCACCACGGCGAAGGCCTCGTTGACTTCGAACAGATCGACCTGGTCCAGCGACCAGCCGGTCTTCGCCAGCAGGGTGTGGATGGCACCGATCGGGGCGGTGGTGAACCACTCCGGCTCCTGCGAATGGGTGGCATGGCCGACGATGCGCGCCAGCGGCTGCAGGCCGCGTGCGGCAGCATCTTCTTCGGTCAGCAGGACCACGG
>NZ_JBFTNR010000867.1:0-1573 GCF_056665995.1 Stenotrophomonas sp. 05L44_2 | reverse complement strand
GTCTCGTTTCATCCCGTAAACTGTAGGGCCTGACCTTGGTCGGGCCACAATCGAATCAAGAGCCTGCCGCGTGCCCAAGACTTTCCATCGAACCGACCGTGTCTCCGCCCAGCTGCGCCGTGAACTCGGCACCCTGGTGCACAACGCCGTGCGTGAGCACGGGTTGCCCTCGGTGAGCGTGTCCGACGTGGAAATCACCCGCGACATGGCCCACGCCAAGGTGTTCGTCACCGCGCTGATGCCGGAACGTTCGGTTGAAGCCGTGAAGGGCCTGAAGGAACTGGCCTGGGGCCTGCGCATGGAACTGGCGCGCGCGATGAAGCTGCGGCATGTGCCGGAGCTGCATTTCCACTACGACGACTCGGTCGATCGTGGCGAGCGCATCGACAACCTGTTGCGCGACCTGCCCGATACCGTGGCCGCCGAAAAGCGTCGCGAAGGCGACGAAGAATAACCGCGCGACGCCGGGCATGCCCGGCGTTGTTGCATTCCGGCTGCGCGATGTCTGATGCAGACCGCGCTGCGCGCTCGCTGGGCATGGCCCGGCGCTACCCGTACCTGTCATGACCCGAATTCAGTTCCGTCGCCTGGATGGCATCCTGCTGCTCGACAAGCCGACCGGCATGAGCTCCAACGCCGCGCTGCAGGTCGCCCGTCGCCTGTTCCGTGCGGAGAAGGGTGGCCACACCGGCAGCCTTGACCCGTTGGCCACCGGCCTGTTGCCGCTGTGCTTCGGCGAGGCCACCAAGATCGCTGGCCTGCTGCTGGGCTCGGCCAAGGCCTACGACGCCGAGATCGTGCTGGGCCAGACCACCGATACCGACGACGCCGAGGGCCAGGTGCTGCTCGAGCGGCCGGTGCCCGTGATCAGCGCCGAGGCCCTGCAGGCGGCGATCGCGCCGCTGCTGGGCGACATCCTGCAGCGTGCGCCGATCTATTCCGCGCTCAAGCAGGGCGGGGAGCCGCTGTATGTGAAGGCCCGCCGTGGCGACGCCATCGAGGCGCCCGAGCGCCAGGTCAAGGTCCACGCCATCGAGATTCTGGAGCAGCACCCCGAGCGGCTGCGGCTGCGGGTCACCTGCGGCTCGGGCACCTATATCCGCAGTCTGGCCCGTGACCTGGGTGAAACGCTGGGCTGTGGCGCGCACATCAGCGCCCTGCGGCGCCTGTGGGTGGAACCGTTCCACGAACCGGCGATGGTCACCCTGGAGCAGCTGAGGGCTCTGGTGGAAGCGCAGGATGAGGCCGCCATGGACGCGCTGCTGCTGCCGCTGGCGGCGGGCCTGTCCGAATACCCCCGGGTTGACCTGGACGCCGAGCAGACCCAGCGCTTCTGCGTGGGCCAGCGCCAGCGCGACCTCTCCTGGCCGCGCGGCCTGGTGGCGGTGTTTGGCCCTGGATCGGTGGCGCAGGGCCTGGGCCAGGTCGACGACAGCGGTCTGCTGGCCCCGCAGCGCCGCTTCAACCTCTGAACGAGGAGGCCCGGTTCAGCCCCGGACCTTGTTCCAAAGCCCCCTGGCCGTTACAATTCCGCGGCCGTTTTACGGCAGCCTGCCGAAGGCGGGTTTCATCC
>NZ_JBFTNR010000866.1:0-1575 GCF_056665995.1 Stenotrophomonas sp. 05L44_2 | reverse complement strand
GTGCGGACATGTGCGCGGCCTGCGCGTTGTTGGCTGCACCGCCATGACCGCCTTCGATGTTCTCGTAGTAGGTCACGTCCTTGCCGGCATCGATCATCTTCGCGGCCATCTTGCGGGCGTGGCCCGGATGCACGCGGTCATCGCGGGTGGAGGTGGTGAACAGCACCGGCGGGTAGCTCTTCTTCGCGTCGAACAGGTGGTACGGCGAGAAGGTCTTGATGAACTCCCAGTCGCTGGTGTCCGGGTTGCCGTACTCGGCCATCCACGAGGCGCCGGCCAGCAGGTGGCTGTAACGCTTCATGTCCAGCAGCGGAACCTGCACCACCACCGCACCGAACAGCTCCGGGTACTGGGTCAGCATGTTGCCGGTGAGCAGGCCACCGTTGCTGCCGCCCTGCACGCCCAGGTGCTTGGCAGAAGTGATCCTGCGGGTGACCAGGTCCTGGGCAACCGCGGCCATGTCTTCATAGGCCTTGTGACGGTTCTGCTTCAGCGCCGCCTGGTGCCAGCGCGGGCCGTACTCGCCACCACCACGGATGTTGGCGACCACGTACACGCCGCCCTTCTCCAGCCAGGCGCGGCCCATGCCGCCCGAGTACGACGGGGTCAGCGAAATCTCGAAACCACCGTAGCCGTACAACAGGGTCGGGTTGGAGCCGTCAAGCTTCATCGCCTTGTCGTGCACCACGAAGTACGGCACGCGGGTACCGTCCTTGCTGGTGGCGAAATGCTGCTCGATCACCTTGCCGTCGGCATCGAAGAACGCCGGCATGGTCTTGAGCACTTCCGGTGCCTTGCCGATGTCGGCGATGGCCAGGGTGGTCGGGGTCAGGTAATCGGTGGCGGTCAGCCACACCGCATCGCTGTCATTGCTGTCGACCGCACTGACGCCCAAGGTGCCGAAGGCCGGCGCGCCGACGAAATCGCTCTTCTGCCAGCCCTTGGCGGTCGGAGTCAGCACCGACAGGCGGTTCTTGACGTCGTCCAGCACGTTCAGCACCAGGTGGTTCTTGGTCCACGAGGCACTGGCCAGCGAGGTGGTCGCGGTCGGGGTGAACAGCACCTCGAAGTCACGCTTGCCGGCCAGGAAATCATCCAGCTTGGTCACCAGCAGTGCGCCGGAGGCGTAGGTCTTGCCACCCACGGTCCACGGATCGCGCAGTTCCAGGGTCAGCCACTGCTTGTGCAGGCCCTTCTCGGCCGAGTTCGGCGCATCGATCCTGGTCAGCTTGCCATCGTCGCCGCGCAGGTAGATCTCGTTGTTGTAGAAAGCCAGCGTACGGCTGACCAGGTTGCGCTCGAAGCCCGGGGTGTCATCGTGCATCGCCGCGATGTACATGTCTTCCGGCTTGCCTTCGTAGACCACGCTGGCGGCGGACATAGGCGTGCCACGCTTCCACAGCTTGGCCACGCGCGGGTAACCGGAGGTGGTCATCGAGCCGCTGCCGAAATCGGTGTAGACGAACACGGTGTCGGCGGACATAGGCGTGCCACGCTTCCACAGCTTGGCCACGCGCGGGTAACCGGAGGTGGTCATCGAGCCGCTGCCGAAATCGGTGTAGACGAACACGGTGT
>NZ_JBFTNR010000865.1:0-1576 GCF_056665995.1 Stenotrophomonas sp. 05L44_2 | reverse complement strand
AGGCAGCGCCCGCGGCCGCCGCCGCAAGGAAAACCCTTAAATCTTCTTCGCCAGCGACTCGGCCAGGCCGGTGTAGCTGCCCGGGGTCATCTCCAGCAGGCGCTGCTTGGCATCGGCCGGCAGCTCCAGCCCCTGCACGAAGGTGCGCATCGACTCGGCCGTGATGCCCTGGCCACGGGTGAGCGCCTTCAGCTGCTCGTACGGGTTCGGCAGCCCATGGCGGCGCATCACCGTCTGCACGGCCTCGGCCAGCACTTCCCACGCCGCATCCAGATCGGCGTCCAGGCGCTGCGGGTTCACTTCCAGCTTGCCCAGGCCCTTGGCCAGCGAATCCAGCGCCACCTGGCTGTGACCGAACGCGGTGCCCAGCGCGCGCAGCACGGTGGAATCGGTCAGGTCACGCTGCCAGCGGCTGATCGGCAGCTTCGCGCTGAAATGCTCGAACAGCGCGTTGGCGATGCCGAAGTTGCCTTCGGCGTTCTCGAAATCGATCGGGTTGACCTTGTGCGGCATCGTCGACGAACCGACTTCGCCTTCCTTCAGGCGCTGCTTGAAATAGCCCAGCGAGACGTAGCCCCAGATGTCGCGGGCCAGGTCGATCAGGATGATGTTGGCGCGGCGGGCGGCATCACCGATCTCGGCGATGTTGTCGTGCGGCTCGATCTGGGTGGTGTACGGGTTGAACACCAGCCCCAGCCCGGTCACGAAGCGCTCGGCGAAGGCCGGCCAGTCCACATCCGGGTAGCTGGCGATGTGCGCGTTGTAGTTGCCGACGGCGCCGTTGATCTTGCCGGTCAGTTCAACCGCGGCGATCTGCCGGCGCTGGCGTTCCAGGCGGGCGACCACGTTGGCCAGCTCCTTGCCCAGCGTAGTCGGCGAGGCGGTCTGGCCGTGGGTGCGCGACAGCATCGGCTGGCTGGCCTGGGTATGGGCCAGCGTGCGCAGTGCAGTGGCGATGCCGTCCAGGGTCGGCAGCAGCACCTCGCGACGGGCCTGTTCCAGCATCAGGCCGTAGCTGAGGTTGTTGATGTCTTCGCTGGTGCASGCGAAATGCACGAACTCCAGCGCCGGCGCCAGCTCGGCATCGTCCTTCAGCTGTTCCTTGATGAAGTACTCCACCGCCTTGACGTCRTGGTTGGTGGTGCGCTCGATCTCCTTCACGCGCGCGGCCTGGGCCGGGCTGAAGCCGCTGGCCAGTGCACGCAGGCGGACAATGGCAGCGTCGGAGAACGCGGCCAGCTCGACGATGCCCGGCTCGGCGGCCAGGGCCAGCAGCCACTCCACTTCGACCGTGACACGGGCCTTGATCAGGCCGTACTCGGAGAAGATCGGGCGCAGGGCGTCGACCTTGCCGGCATAGCGGCCATCGAGCGGGGACAGGGCGAGCAGGGCGGATTCGGACATGTCGGCAGGGCTGGGACGAGCGGCGGGGCCGATATTCTACGACGCGTGGCCTTCGCATGCTCGGTAGCGCCGGGCCATGCCCGGCGGATGGTGGCCGCGCTGCGCGCTCGCCGGGCGCGGCCCGGCGCTACCCGTTCAATCGGCCCTGCGGATGAAACGATCTGGCCCGTCC
>NZ_JBFTNR010000864.1:0-1577 GCF_056665995.1 Stenotrophomonas sp. 05L44_2 | reverse complement strand
CAACCGCATGGAAGCCTTCGCCCTGCCCGCCGGCAGCCGTGCGCTGCGCCTGCAGGCCGAGCAGCTGCCGCCGTTCGTGCCGGCCGCACGTGACCTGTTCGATACCCGCCCGGCGCAGGCGATGCCATGGACCCAGCTGCGCGAGCGCCTGCGTGCCCGCCTCGGCGATGACGCCGTGCAGCCACTGGCCGTGCAGGCCGACCACCGCCCCGAACGCGCCAGTGGCACCCAGCCACCGGCCAAGCCACCCGCTTGGTGGCCGCTGCGCCCCGGCTGGCTGCTGGAGACGCCACAGCCGCTGCGCGATCCGCGCCTGCGCATCGTCGCCGGGCCGGAACGGATTGAATCGGGCTGGTGGGACCAGGCCGATGCACGCCGCGACTATTACGTGGTGGAAACCGCGCAGGGCCAGCGTGGCTGGGCCTTCCGCACGCGCAATGATCCGCATGCGCCGTGGATGCTGCACGGCTGGTTCGGTTGAGCCCCATGCACACCGATCTGCCCGGATACGCCGAACTGCACTGCCTGTCGGCCTTCAGCTTCCAGCGTGGCGCATCCACCGCCGAGGAACTGTTCGCACGCGCCGCCGGCCAGGGTTACCGCGCGTTGGCCATCACCGACGAATGCTCGTTGGCTGGCATCGTGCGCGCATGGCAGGCGGCGAAGACGCACGGCGTGGCGCTGATCGTCGGTGCCGAATTCCAGGTTGAAGACGGGCCCAAGCTGGCCCTGCTGTGCACCAACCAAGCCGCTTACGCCGGGCTGTGCCAGCTGATCACCACCTGTCGCCGGCGGGCAGCCAAGGGCGGATACCGCTGCCTGCGCGAGGATCTGCAGGGACTGCCCGAGGGCCTGCTGTGCCTGTGGCTGGACCGGCAACCGGCGGCCACCGAACTGGAACTGCTGCGCCGTTGTTTTCCGCAGCGCCTGTGGCTGGCCGTGGAGCTGCACCACGAACACGACGACACGCGCCGGCTGCAGCAGCTGCAGGCCTTCGGCGAGCGCCACCGGTTGCCGCTGGTCGCCAGTGGCGACGTGCACATGCACGTGCGTCGGCGTCGTGCCTTGCAGGACACGCTGACCGCGATCCGCCATCGCTGCAGCGTGGCCGAGGCTGGTTGGCGCCTGTTTGCCAACGGCGAGCGTCATCTGCGCCCGCGCACTGCACTGGCCCAGCTGTATCCGCCCGAACTGCTGGCAGAAACCCTGCGCATCGCCGAACGCTGCCACTTCTCCCTGGACCAGCTGAAATACACCTACCCGCGCGAACTGGTGCCCGAAGGCCACGACCCGGACAGCTGGCTGCGCGTGCTGGTCGAGCGCGGCATTCCTTGGCGTTGGAAAAAGGGCATCGAGCCAGCCCAGCGCAAGCAGATCGAGCACGAACTGGCACTGATCAAGCAGAAGCAGTACGCCTCCTATTTCCTCACCGTGCAGGACATCGTGYGCTTCGCCCGCAGCCAGGACATCCTCTGCCAGGGCCGTGGCTCGGCCGCCAATTCAGCGGTGTGCTTCGTGCTGGGTGTGACCGAGATCGACCCAGCGCGCAGCAACCTGCTGTTCGAGCGCTTCATCTC
>NZ_JBFTNR010000863.1:0-1583 GCF_056665995.1 Stenotrophomonas sp. 05L44_2 | reverse complement strand
GCTGTGCACCGTGGTGGGCTACCTGGCCCCCGCGCCGCCGAGCGCGCCGCCAACCGTGGAGGAAAACCAATGAGGAAGTGGAGCCGAGCGTTGCTGCCGGTCTTGTTCGGCGTGGCCGGTGCGGTTGCCGCGCAGGCCACGGACTACCGCGCGCAGTACGCCGAACAGTGGCCGCTGAGCCTGTCCAGCGCGCAGTCCGGTGCCTATCGTGTGGTGCTGGAGCCGGCGATCTACCGCCGCGCAGGCGCCGCTGATCTGGGCGATCTGCAGGTGTTCAACGCTGCCGGCCAGGCATTGCCATCGGCGCTGCTGGCGCCGGACCAGCCGTTGGCGCAGCCGCCGGTGCAGCGCGAACTGCCGTGGTTCGCGCTGCCACCACTGGCCGAGGCCCAGCGCAACGACCTGCAGCTGCTGACCGAGCGCGATACCGACGGCCGTGTGCGCCGGGTCGAGGCCAGGCTTGGTGGTGGTGCGGTGGCGAACGGGCAGGGCGGCTGGTTGATCGATGCCAGCGTGCTCGGCCAGCAGCCGCTGGCAGCGCTGGTGCTGGACTGGGCCGAAAGTGGCCAGCCGCTGCAGGCGCAGGTACAGCTTGACGCCAGCGATGATCTGCAGCGCTGGCAGTCGATCGCCCGTGATGTCCCCCTGGTGGACCTGCAGCGTGCGGGCAAGCGCCTGCTGCAGCGACGCCTGCAGGTCGACAGCAATGTGCGCTACCTGCGGATCCTGCCGCAGGGCGAGGCGCGCCTGCCAGAGCTGCGCAGTGTATTGGCCGAACTGCCGCCGGCACCGGCAACGGTGCCCTGGGAGTGGCTGTCGCTGACACCGACCGCGCAGGGCAAGGGGGAATTCACCTTTGAACTGGATGGTCGATTCCCGGTGACCCGCGCCGACGTGGCCAGCACCGACAACAGCCTGGTGCAGTGGACCCTGTTCAGCCGCGACGACGAAAGCGCCGAATGGCAGCGCCGCAGCGCGCCCTGGATCGCCTATCAGCTGCAGCAGGGGGCACCGGGCCAGCGCCAGCAATCGGCGGCACAGCCGTTGGGCGGCATGTACCGCGACCGTTACTGGAAGCTGGTCGCGAGCCCGGTGGAGACCACCAGCGCCCCGACCCTGCGCCTGGGCTATCAACCGGAGGTGATGGTGTTCCTCAGCCAGGGCGCAGCGCCCTACGCGCTGGCCGTGGGCAGTACGACCGCGCGCCGCGCGGAGGCGCCGATCACGGTGCTGATCGAGGAACTGCGGCAGCGCAATGATCCGTCGTGGCAGCCGACGCTGGCACGCTTGGAGGGCAGTCCGGAGACGCTCGCCGGTGACGCAGCGCTGAAGCCGCAGCACGACTGGAAGGCGTGGTTGCTGTGGGCGTTGCTGGGGCTGGGCGTGCTGGTTGTGGGTGGACTGGCGTTGAGCCTGCTGAAGCAGAAGCCGTCGCCTTCGGCGTAGTTTGCAGCGAACGGCGCAGCCCCTCGTGGGTGGCCGGTTTGTGAATCATGGGTTGGGCCGGGCGGGTGGGCTGGGCAGGGGACGCCGTGAATCCGTCCCTGGAGGCTTGGCAGCCGCATCCATGCGGCTGACACCCC
>NZ_JBFTNR010000862.1:0-1584 GCF_056665995.1 Stenotrophomonas sp. 05L44_2 | reverse complement strand
CTCGGAAAGCCTGCGCCCGCAGGTGGTGCTGATGGACCTGGCGATGCCGGAAATGGGCGGCCTGCAGGCCACCCGCCTGATCAAGTCGCAGGATGATGCCCCGTACATCGTGATCGCCAGCCACTTCGATGACGTCGAGCATCGCGAGCACGCACTGCGCGCCGGCGCCGACAACTTCGTCAGCAAGCTGTCCTACATCCAGGAAGTCATGCCGATCCTGGAAGGCCTCAGGGAGGAACGGTCGTGAGCGAATCGCGCATCCTGGTACTGGACAACGACGCGGTGCGTGCCGAGCGCACCGTGGCCCTGCTGGAATTCATGGACTTCAACCCGCGCTGGGTTTCCGACGCGGCCGATTTCGACCTGACGCGCCAGCGCCAGAACGACTGGATGGCGGTGATCGTCGGCAGCCTGGACGACAGTGCCGCCAGCACCGCACTGTACGCCTGGCTGGGGGGCAGCAGCCTGCCGCCGCCGGTGCTGCTGGCCGACGGTGACGCGACTGCGTTCGCGCAGCGGCATGGCCTGCACGAAGCCAACATCTGGCCGCTGGAAGCACCGCTGCGTCACGCACAGATGGAAGCCCTGCTGCGCCGCGCCAGCCTCAAGCGCCTGGATGCCGAACACCAGGCCGGTGCCGTGCAGGACCAGGGCCCGACCGGCAACGGTCCGGCGGTCAGCGCACTGCGCACGATGATCGAGCAGGTCGCCGCGTTCGACACCACCGTGCTGGTGCTGGGCGAATCGGGCACCGGCAAGGAAGTGGTCTCGCGCAGCATCCACCAGCGCTCGCCGCGCCGCGATGGCCCGTTCGTGGCGATCAACTGCGGCGCGATTCCGGCCGAACTGCTGGAAAGCGAGCTGTTCGGCCACGARAARGGYGCCTTCACCGGCGCGCTGACCGCRCGCAARGGCCGTTTCGAAATGGCCGAGGGCGGCACCCTGCTGCTCGATGAGATCGGCGACATGAGCCTGCCGATGCAGGTCAAGCTGCTGCGCGTGCTGCAGGAGCGCAGCTTCGAGCGCGTCGGCGGCAACCAGACCATCCGCTGCAACGTGCGGGTGATCGCCGCAACCCATCGCGACCTGGAAAGCCGCATTGCCGATGGCAAGTTCCGCGARGACCTGTTCTATCGCCTCAACGTGTTCCCGATCGATGTGCCGGCCCTGCGCGAGCGTCGCGAAGACCTGCCGGCGCTGGTGGAAACCATCGCCACCCAGCTGGCCCGCACCGGCCGCGGCGAAGTGCGCTTCACCCCGGAAGCGCTGCAGGCGCTGGCCGGCTACGAGTGGCCGGGCAACGTGCGCGAACTGACCAACCTGGTCGAGCGCCTGGCCGTGCTGCACCCGGGTGGCTCGGTGCGCGTGCAGGACCTGCCGGCACGCTACCGCGGCGACGCCGCGCTGGCCGTACCCGCTGTGATCGCGGCCGCTCCGGTGGTCGCCAGCGAAGAACGCCTGGACCTGCGCAGCTTCTCGTTCCACACCCCGGGCAGCGGCAACCAGCCGTCGCTCGAGCATGGCATCGCCGTCAACCGCGCCGCAGCGCCGGCCGCGTTGCCGGACGACGGCCTGGACCTGCGC
>NZ_JBFTNR010000861.1:0-2925 GCF_056665995.1 Stenotrophomonas sp. 05L44_2 | reverse complement strand
GTCATAGCGGTGGTCGCCGATCTGGGTGGCGCTGACCGGGGACAGCTGCATCCAGGTATCCAGGGCACGCTTGGACAGGTCGGCGAAGGCGGCGTCGACCGCCGCATCTCCGGCCTGCTGGCTGGCGGCCGGGGTGGAACCGCTGGTCGGGGCATCGGCCGGCTGGCAACCGGCGAGGGCGGCGGCGAGGGCGAGGGCAAGAAGATGCGGGCGCATCGGCATTCCTGTACGGGGTCAATCCTCGAGCATAGGCCCCCAGGGCTGCTTTGTCCCCGTGCCATAGGATTACCATGGGCGCATACAAGGACTCTCCAGCGGAGCGCGGGACATGGAATACCAGGGAAGCTGCCATTGCGGCAGGATCGCATTCACCGTGCAGGCCGACGCCCCCATCAAGGACGTCATCGACTGCAACTGTTCGATGTGCCGCCGCCGCGGCAGCCTGCTCTGGTTCGCCCCGCGCGAGGCGTTCCAGCTGGGCACCGATATCGCCGACGTGGCGACCTACCAGTTCAACACCCATAACATTGATCACCATCACTGCCGCGAGTGCGGCACCGCGCCGTACAGCGAGGCGGTGGACCCGCGCAGTGGCCAGCCGATGGTGGCGATCAACGTGCGCTGCCTGCCACAGGTCGAGCTGGGTGGGCTGTCGATCACCGCGTTCGACGGAGCCTCGCGATGACGGCGCCTCGCGTGTGGACGCGCGTGGTTATCGTGCCGGCATTGCTGCTGGCGCTGGCGGCCTGTGCCAAGAACGGTGAGCGAGCGCAGGAGGCCGGCGCAGTCGCTGCCGATGCCGATGCCGCTGTCGCTTCGCCGGAAGGCGCTTTCCTGGCCTACGAGCACGATGTGCAGGTGCAGCTGGAAGCAGCGCAGATCGCCCCGCGCATCCAGCAGGTCGCACAGGCGTGCCAGAACGCAAAGTTCGGTGAGTGCGCGGTGCTGCAGGTGGATCAGCGCAGTGGCGAACAGCCCAGTGGCGAAGTCAAGGTACGCATCGCGCCGAAGGGCGTGGAATCGCTGATCGGCCTGGCCGGCGAGGGCGGCACGCTGCAGGCGCGCAACACGCGTGCCGAGGACCTGGCCCAGCAGGTGGCCGACACCGCGCTGACCAGGGCTCGGCTGGAGAAGGAGCACGCGCGGCTGCTGTCCTACCAGGACCGCGGCGATCTGAAGATCGAGGATCTGATGGCGATCACTACGCGCCTGTCGGAGATCGAGGCGGGGGTGGAGCAGGCCAACAAGGACGCCGCCCAGCAGCGCAGGCGCATTGATACCCAGCTGGTGACCCTGCACTTCGACACGACGTCCGGCCAGCGCAGCCGCAGCGAGATCGGCGAAGCCCTGAGCGAGTCGGGCAGCATTCTCAGCACCAGCGTGGCGTTCCTGATCCGTGCCGTCGCCGACGCCGCAAGCCCTGATCGAACTGCGCCGCGTATTCGCCGGGCATGGCCCGGCGCTACCGGAACAGACGGCGCATGGCCCGGCGTTACCGACGTGCCTCGAGCATCGGGTAGCGCCGGGCCATGCCCGGCGGACGCTCAGCCTTCGTCGGTCTCGTATTCGACGAACACATCCAGTTCCAGTGCCAGTTCCTGCACCGCATCGCGCACTTTCTGCGCGGTGCTCTCGTTGCCTACTTCCACTTCCAGTTCGTGGGTGCCCGGGCCGATGTCGTCGGACAGGCCGGCCGAGCTGGAGTCATCGTCGTCCATGTGCGGCATCAGGTCGTCGGTCTCTTCGACGTGTTCGATGCCTTCCAGGCCGAGCAGCAGGTCGCTGATCGCGCGGGCATCATCTTCGGTTCCGGTAATTCTCAGTCGCAGCAGGGCCATGGCGGAAGCACGTTGTGGGGTTCGCCTGCAGCCTAGCCAGCGCTGGGCAAAGATCGGGTGAGGGCGCAGTCAGCCGGGTGTGCTCGGTCGGCCCAGCAGGCTGTCTGGCAACGCCGGCACCGGCGTGCGCTCATCCGCTGCCTGGCCCAGCAGCCAGTCGATGAACAGCCTTGCGGCGGGGCTGGGCGGCCGCCCTTCGGCATGCACCACGTAATAGGCRTAGCGYGCCTTSAGTGCRGGGCCRGGCAGGCGYACCAGCTCATAGCGCTGCAGGTACGGCTGGGCGACGTGGGTACGCGCCAGCACCGCGCCCATGCCGTACACCGCCGCGCGCATCGCGTCGGTACTGTCGGCAAAGGTGTGCATCGCCGGCAACGGTGACGGCGGACGCACGCCGGCATGGCGGAACCAATCGCGCCAGCCTTGTGGTGACAGATCGCTCAGCAGCGGCAGCTCGGCGATGCGTGCCGGGTCCTGCAGTACTTCGACTCCCGGCAGCGCGGGGGACGCGACGGGAAACAGGTTGTCGTCCATCAGGTGCTGCGCATGCAGTCCGGGCCATTGGCCCAGTCCGTAGCGGATGCCGACCTCCGGGCCGTTCTCGTCGTAACGGTCCAGGCCACTGCCGGTGTGSAGCTCGATGCGGATGTGTGGATGGGCCTGGGTGAAACGCGGTAGCCGTGGCAGCAGCCAGCAGTACGACAGCGAGCGCAGCGTCGCGATCCGCAGCGGCACGCTGTCCGCGTCCGGCTGCAGATGGTGGGCGACGGCGGCGACATCGGTGAACGCCGCGCTGGCGGCGTCGGCCAACTGCCGGCCTTCGGCGGTCAGGCGTACCCCGCGTGCATGGCGCAGGAACAGGCGCGTGGCCAGCACCTCTTCCAGGCGCCGCACATGGTGGCTGACCGCGCTGGCGGTCAGATGCAGTTCCTGCGCGGCCTGGGCGAAGTTCTGATGGCGCGCAGCGACCGCGAAAACGGCCAGGGCGGGAAGCAGGGAAGGGCGTAGCAGCATGTCCGGCCTCAAACCATATTTGTGGCTGGCAGCGATACTACGCGCTTGTGCAGCGGGCGTCTGCGGCTGATCC
>NZ_JBFTNR010000860.1:0-1589 GCF_056665995.1 Stenotrophomonas sp. 05L44_2 | reverse complement strand
ACGTCGAGCTGGAGTTCCGTCCGGACGCCTTGTCGGCCATCGCCAAGAAGGCGCTCAAGCGCAAGACCGGTGCCCGTGGCCTGCGCACCATCGTCGAATCGGTCCTGCTGGACACCATGTACGACCTGCCGTCGCAGGAAAACGTCAGCAAGGTTGTCGTGGATGAATCGGTGATCGAGCACAAGTCCGAGCCCTACCTGATCTACCAGACCCCGCCGGTCCCTGAACAGAAGGCCGCCGGCGCCGAATGATTCTTTCAACTTGTTGAATAGAAAGAATTTTCTCGGAACGTCTTGCATCTGAAAGCCGATGGCCCCATAACGGGGCCATCGGCTTTTTTTGTCTCCGGAAGATGCCCTCCCGGAGACGGTTTTCCCCTTCCCTGGAGCCCCCATGGCCCGTTCCCCAAGTGAGACCCTCGACCTGCCGGTCCTGCCGCTGCGCGACGTAGTGGTATTCCCGCACATGGTCATCCCGCTGTTCGTCGGCCGCGACAAGTCCATGCACGCGCTGGAACAGGCGATGGAAGCAGACAAGCGCATCCTGCTGCTGGCGCAGAAGTCGGCCGAGACCGATGACCCGCAGGCCGCCGACCTCTACCAGGTCGGCACCCTGGCGCAGGTCCTGCAGCTGCTGAAGCTGCCTGACGGCACCATCAAGGTGCTGGTCGAAGGCCTGTCGCGCGTGCAGGTGACCAGCGTCAGCGAACGCGATGGATCGCTGCACGGCCAGGCCGTGGAAATCGAGGCCGCCGATGCACGCGAGCCGCGCGAAATCGAGGCCATCGCCCGCTCGCTGATGTCGCTGTTCGAGCAGTACGTCAAGACCAACCGCAAGCTGCCGCCGGAASTGCTGCAGACCCTGGCCGGCATCGATGAGCCGACACGCCTGGCCGATACCATCGCCGCCCATATCAGCGTGCGGTTGTCGGACAAGCAGCGCCTGCTGGAAACGCTGGCGGTGGGCGAACGCCTGGAGATGCTGGTCGGCCTGGTCGACGGCGAGATCGACGTGCAGCAGATGGAAAAGCGCATCCGCGGCCGCGTGAAGTCGCAGATGGAAAAGAGCCAGCGCGAGTACTACCTCAACGAACAGATGAAGGCCATCCAGAAGGAACTGGGTGACCTGGACGATGCGCCGGGCGAACTGGAAGAGCTGGCGCGCAAGATCGCCGAAGCGGGCATGCCCAAGCCGGTGGAAGCCAAGGCGCGCAACGAGCTCAACAAGCTCAAGCAGATGTCGCCGATGTCTGCCGAAGCAGCGGTCGTGCGCAACTACCTGGAATGGCTGCTGGGCGTGCCGTGGAAGAAGCGCAGCAAGGTGCGCAAGGACCTGAAGGCCGCGCAGGACACCCTCGATGCCGATCACTACGGCCTGGAGAAGGTCAAGGAACGCATCCTTGAATACCTGGCGGTGCAGTCGCGGGTGAAGCAGATGAAGGGTCCGATCCTGTGCCTGGTCGGGCCGCCGGGCGTGGGCAAGACCTCGCTGGGCCAGTCCATCGCCAAGGCCACCAACCGCAAGTTCGTGCGCATGTCGCTCGGCGGCGTGCGCGATGAAGCCGAGATCCGTGGCCACCGTCGTACCTA
>NZ_JBFTNR010000859.1:0-1591 GCF_056665995.1 Stenotrophomonas sp. 05L44_2 | reverse complement strand
ACCAGGTTCCCTCCAATTGAGCTGGAGTTCCGGTGCCCCCACCTCCAAAAAAAGTTCAGGGATCCTCCCGCCAGAATCACTATGTACCGGAGTGGTACCAGCGTGGCTTTATCTCCGATGGCGGCCAGCACTGGCTCCTCGACTTGTCATCGCTGCGCCAGCGTCCCGACGGTACGCCGATACCGTCCAGGGCGCTTCGGAGGGCGCCCAAGTCGGCATTCTGGGAGCAGGATCTCTACGTCACTCGGTTCGGCGAGCAGTTCAACGACGAGGTAGAAACAGTACTCTTTCAAGGCATCGACGATTTCGGTGCGCTTGCGGTACGTGCGTTTCTCGGTGGCGACTCAGATCAGGTCCACGCGCAGTACCAGGCACTACTTAGTTACTTGGGCGCGCAGAAGTTACGCACTCCAAAAGGTCTGGACTGGATTCGAAGTCGATATCCGGCGCTTTCGCAGGTCGAACTGCTAGTGGAGATGCAGCATCTGCGTCACATGTTCGGCGCTCTGTGGGCCGAGGCCGTCCATGAGGTGGTCTCGGCCGAGGATTCGGATGTCAAGTTCCTCATCGTCGACCACCCAGTAACGACCTTCAATGCCGTGCTGCCAAGTGACGCGGCCGTCCAAGCCTATCCCAACGACGCTCCCATAACCTGGAACGGCACGCAGACGCTATTCCCACTCGACGGCAATCAGTTGCTAATTCTGACGCATGTAGATTACGCCAAATATCCCAGTGACGTCGCTCTCGCGGCAAAACGAACGAACGCACGCTATTTCGGTGATGCGATGATGCGCACGGATAGTCTTATCCGAGGGCGTCGCTTCAGTAGAGAAGAAGTCGTCACGGTGAACGCTTGGCTCAAGGGGCGCGCGCGCCGCTACATCGCCGCAGGAAGGCCGGAATGGCTGTATCCGGAATTGGATCGGCCTTTAGATCACGCCCGTCTGGCCGAGCTGCTGCGCCCGCCTGAAGCAGAGCTATGGCGCTACGGCGGCGATACATACTTCGGCTTCAAAGATGGCACTTATGGCTATCGAGACGCCTATGGGCGAACCTCACGTGAGCACGAGTTCGTGGCCAAACCACCTCCATTGTCGCCGCCGCAGACCGGAGAACCTTGTCCATGCGGCAGCGGCAGCCCCTACGACACGTGCTGCGAGCTGTTGGCGTCATGGGAGCGACCGCGGTGGGACGAGCTCAGCCTTCGCGAGCGAAACCTAGCGTTTCTGCGCGCGATCGCTGGCGTGTTGAACTTGAACGACAAGAACGCGTGGAGCCGTGTCCAACATAYGCTGTCCGACGAGCAGGTTTCCCAGCTGCATCGGATCTCCCAGGGGTTGTGGCCGGAAAACACCGATCTGACTGCRCTGCTTCCCCGGCAGAGTAACGGCCGAGTGCGTGCGGTGTACATGGGGCCGTCCGATCCGCGCACAGCAGGCGAAAGTTTCATAAGCCTCGTGCCGCTGTTCGATCAGATTCTGGTGATGGATCCGTTCCTCGTCTCACGCAATCTTCGCCCCGATTTCAGTCCTGTCACATCCCCGGAGCAGCACAAACTACAGTTTTTGAAGAACGTTTGGTTCTGGTT
>NZ_JBFTNR010000858.1:0-1592 GCF_056665995.1 Stenotrophomonas sp. 05L44_2 | reverse complement strand
CGCTGGAAACGGTACTCGTCCGTCCAGCCGCTGCCGTTCCCGTCGATCACGGCGTGGATGCCGTGATCGATGCGCGCGCGGTCATCGGGGTGGATGTGCTGCAGCCACCATTGCGCGGTCGTGTTCTTCTCCGTGTGGCCGAACAGGCTGGCCAGCGCTTCGTTCCAGATCACCTGGCCATCGGCGATGCGCCAATCCCAGATGGCATCGTTGGTGGCCTGTGCGGCCAGCCGGTAGCGTTCTTCGATATCACGACGCTCGGCTTCGGCCGCCTTGCGGTCGGTGATGTCCAGCGACGTACCGACCAGGCCGATCACGGCGCCATCGGCGTCGCGCAGCGGCGATTTGGTCGACAGCCACCAGGCCCGGCGACCATCGGGGAAGCTCACTTCCTCCTCCAGCTGCTCGCTGTTGCCGCTGGACATGATGCGCTCGTCGGTCGCCATCACCGACGCCGCCTGGGCGGGGTCGCCCAACAGCTCGGCATCGGTGCGCCCGATATATTCTCCCGGCGGCAGGCCGATCAGCTCGGTGGTGCCGTGGTTGCCGATCAGCAGCCGGCCTTGCCGATCCTTGGCATACATCACGCCCGGTGCAGCCTCCACGAACGAGCGCAGCAGCGCCTGCGCCTGGTCGCGCTCGGCCTCGACGCGCAGGCGCTCATCGATGTCGATCAGCACGCCCGGGAAACCCAGCGCGCGGCCCTGGGCGTCCATATCGACCCTGCCGATGCTTTCCAGCCAGTGATAGCTGCCATCGGTGGCGCGCGCGCGGTACTGGTGGGCAAAGCGCCCGCCCGTCTGCACGGTCTGCTCAATCGCCGCCGACAGTGCGGGCAGGTCATCGGGATGCACGGCGCCCAGTACGTCCTGCAGGTGCAGTTTCCGCTGCGCCATTGCCGGGTCCAGGCCGAAGGCGCGGGCCAGGGCTTCATCGACCGTGAGCTGGTCGGCCTGGACGTCCCAGAACCAGGTGCCGACGATGGCCCCGGCGGCCAGTGCCATGTTGACGCTGTCGGTGGCCCGGCTGTCGCGGGTGGCAAATGAGGGCAGGGACGTCACGTTGATCTCGAGCGGGAGGAGGGGTGCTGCGCCAGCGTGGCGGGATCAGCACGGGCGAAGGGGCGCAAGTCTAGGCAGCGCCGCGTCACGGCTGCGTGGTGCCGGTGCCCGACGGGGAGCAGGCTACACTGCGGCTCCCATCCCGGCAGGGAACATCGATGTCCGCAGCAGAAGCCGGCGAGGCCTTTCGCCAGAGAGCGCTGCATGAGTGTGCCGCGATCGCTGCGGCGTTGTCGTCGGCATCCGACCCGCACCCGGCCATCCATTCCGCGCGCAAGGCCATCCGCCGATTGCGGTCCCTGTTGGCGCTGCTGGAGCACGCAGCGCTGGACGTCGAGGCTGCCGACCTGAGATTGAAGCGCCTGGGTGATGGCCTGTCCCGCCTCCGTGATGCGCATGTGGTGGTCGAGGTCGCCCGGCAACTGCAGGAGCGGGTTGCCGATCCGCGATGGAAAGGCGTCATCCGGATGCTGGTCCTGCGTCGTGAGGGCCTGCTGCAGGCGACCCTGCAGCGTGACCCGGGGTTTGCAC
>NZ_JBFTNR010000857.1:0-2148 GCF_056665995.1 Stenotrophomonas sp. 05L44_2 | reverse complement strand
GCTCCAGCGCGCAGCACCGACGGTACGGTTGCCTTCCTGCGCCGCGCTGCCCGGTGACAGCTTGTCGTAGGTCGGGTCCAGCCAGGTCACGCCACCGCCCACGGTCAGCGCATCGGTCAGGTGCAGGTCGGCGCTGGCTTCGACGCCTTCGTACAGGGTGATGCCATCCTGCACCAGGCGCTTGCCTGCATCGGTCAGCTGATCGATGTTGGCGCCACGTTCCAGGCGGAACGCAGCGACATTCGCGTTCCAGCGATTCGCTTCCACCTTGGCGCCGATCTCGTACTGCTTGCTGATGGTGGGGTCGAGCACATCGCCGGCATTGATGTAGCTGTTGCCTACGCGGCTGCCTGCTTCCAGCGACTCGATGTAGCTGGCATACAGGGTGACGGCCTCGCTGGGCTTGAACATGACCGCATAGGTCGGGGTGACCGGATAGGTGTGGTAGGCGCCCTTGGTCTCGAAGTCGTTGTAGCGCCAACCGGCCAGCACCGACCAGCCATGGCCGAGATTGACGGTATCGCTGACGAACACCGCCTGCTGTACGGTCTCGTAGTAGGTGCCGGGCACGCTGTTGTCGACATCGCCGGCGATCGGCCGCGGCAGTGAGGTCAGGCCACGGAAGTAGTACTGCGGTGATTCCTCGCGCAGGTCGCGCGACTGGAACACGCCGTCGAAGGTCCAGGTGAGCGCATCGCTCAGGCGCGCGTCCAGCGACAGTGCACCGACCTTGCGATCGACATGGCCACCGTTGAAGGTTTCGCCCTTTTCCTGGTATGCGTTGAAGCGGTAGCCGAACATCTGCTCGTTGCCGAAGCGGCCGCCGACGTCGATGCCGCCGCTGACGATGCCCTGCTCGCGCCAGCCGAGCTGGGCGGAGAAGGTCGGTACGTCGGTCGGCTTCTTGGTGATGTAGTTGACGATGCCGCCCGGCGCGCCGAAGCCGTACAGGAAACCTCCCGGACCCTTCAGCAGGTCGACCTGTTCCATCACTTCCAGCGGCCATTCGGTGCCCCAGGACGAGACCTGCAGACCGTTGACCCGGTAGCTGTCGAAATTCAGGTCGATGCCACGGTTGCGGATCGGCGAGCTCCAGCCACTGGCATAGGCGCTGACCTGGGTGGTGACCGAGGGGTCGAGCAGGAAGGCTTCGCCCAGCGACACGACCTGGCGCTGTTCGATCTGCTCACGGCCGACGGCGGTGATCGCGAACGGGGTATCACGCAGGGCGCGATCGCCGAGGGCGCCAGCCTCGGTATGGGTACGCTCGGCGATGACCTTGACCGCGTCCAGATCGGTGGCGCTGCGGGATCCGGCCGGGGCTTCGGCGTGTGCAGTGCAGGCGGCGGACAGCGCGACGGCCAGTACGGCCAGGCGGGGGGAGCGAATCGGCAACATCGATGGAGATCCTCGGCGGGCGGCCACGGGCCATCCGCCCATGCAGGGGGGAAAGGTCGGTGGCTGGGATCACGCAGGCGTGCCGGGGACGGCAGCGGGGCGCCACAAGGGGGCGCAGGACCATGGCTGGATGAGAATTGTTCTCTTTTCGTTACAGCGCGTCAAATGCCATCGGCGTGCGGACCAACGGTCCGCACCCACCAGAGGCCGGTAGCGCCGCGCCATGCCCGGCGAGCGCGCAGCGCGGATTGCTGAAAGGCCGCCGGGCATGGCCCGGCGCTGCCGAAGTCAGGCCCGCTGTGCGCGCCTGAGGAGCTTCGCTTCACGCCTGCGCGCGCGCCGCGCCTTCCAGCGCTCGGCCAGGCACGAGAAGATCACGTACAGCGCCGGCGTGCTGAGCAGGGTCAGGCTCTGCGAGAACAGCAGGCCGCCGATCATCGCGATGCCCAGCGGGCGACGCAGCTCTGAACCTTCGCCCAGGCCGATCGCCAGCGGCACCGCAGCCAGGATTGCCACCATCGTGGTCATCATGATCGGGCGGAAACGCACGATGCTGGCTTCACGGGCAGCATCGCGCGGAGTCAGCCCATGTTCGCGCTGCGCCACCAGGGCGAAGTCGATCATCATGATCGCGTTCTTCTTGACGATGCCGATCAGCAGCACCAGCGCGATCATCGAGATCACCGACAGTTCGGTGTTGGTGCCGAACAGCGCCAGCAACGCACCGACGCCGGCGGCCGGCAGGGTGGA
>NZ_JBFTNR010000856.1:0-2640 GCF_056665995.1 Stenotrophomonas sp. 05L44_2 | reverse complement strand
CCGGTTGACGCCCTGGGCTACGCTGCGGGGCCCTGCGAACCGGCCTTCGGCCCCAGCACCGCCAGCAGCACGTAGATCACGATCGACGCCACGGTGCCGAGTGCAGCCAGCAACATGAAGGCAAACTCCGAACGGCCCTGCAGCCCTGCCCAAACGCCCAGATGCCAGGCAGCGCCAAGATTGATCAGCCAGGCGATGACGAACACCGGCCACTGCACGATGCCGACCGCGCTCAGCAATGGCGCGGCGATGAGGGCTGCGACGATGGCGCCGATCAGGAAGACCAGGGCAAGACGGGAATGGCGGGCCGAGGCGGTGCTCATGCGCTCAACCCGCGGACCATCACCAGCACCGGGAAGCCACGCGTGTCGGACTCGACAACGGGCTTCCACCCCAACCGCGCATACAGACCACCGTCCAGCGACTCGGTCTGCAGATAGAGCTGCGATATGCCCATCGACCGGGCCTGCTTCACTGCGTGTTCGACAAGCGTGCTGGCCAACCCTCGCCCGCGTTGGCTGTCGGCCACATACACGCTTCCCAGCCAGTGCTCATACTCGGGAAAACCGGGCATCTCACCGCGCTTGAGCTGCACGGCGCCGACCACCTGCCCATCGTCGATTGCCGCCAGCAGATGCGGGAATCCCTGCGCGTCCTTGGGCTTGCGCAGCCGCAGACGCTCATCTTCCAGAGTGAAGCCTGCATCCTTTCCCCACTGCGCGTGATACCACTGCGCCAGCTGCTCGCACTCCGGCGCTGCCGGCGCCAGCGTCCTGAACTCCATGGGTAACCTCGCTGTCCTGATCGTCCTTCAGGAAAGCATGCTTCACCCCTGCAGTCACTGCAAATCGTTGCAATCAATCCAACCGTGCATGGGATCGGCTCCCCGGCGATATGCACCTCAGCCCTGCGAGAAGTCCTTCAGGATCTCGCCGACGCCGCTGGGCGAGATCTCGAAGCCCAGCGTAGTACCCGGGTTGATCACCACGCCGTAGCCGCCCGGCACGCGGCGCAGCACGTCCAGCATCAGCCAGCGGACCTGATCAACTGCACTGGGTCCAACGACGAAGAGGCTGCCGGCCAGCGGCCGGCACTACCGTTTCCGCTGGTCACTGCGCGGTCAGCGCTTCAGTCGCTGGTCGCGCGCCAGCTGGTCTGCCATGGCCTTGTCCAGTTCGGCCTGCAGGGCCGGCTGCTGCACGTCCGCATCCAGCACAAACACCTTCACCCCGTGCGCCGGCACCTCCGCCTTCAGGCTGCCCTTCACCGTCACCTGGCCACCGTCCAGCGCGTCGCGCCAGAGGCCGGGCTGCAGGTAGCGGTCGACGCTGAAGGTCTTCGTGGCATCGCCCTTGTTCAGCAGCACCAGCGCGGTCTGCGCCACGTCGCCATGCTGCAGCACACGGAAGAACACCGCTTCATCGCCCTGCAGACGTTCGTTCACCTGCAGGCCGCGCTGCAACGCCGGCGTACTCTCGCGCAGCTTGGCGATGCGCTGCAGCGGGGCGAAGATCGGGCTCTGCGGGGCTGCATCCACCCGCGGCTGGCCGAAGTAGGCACGGTTGCCGGCGTGCTCCGCACGGCCGCGCATGAAGCCGGTTTCCGATCCGTAATAGACCACCGGAATGCCGCGCGCGGTGAACAACCAGTTGTGCGCGTCGATGAAGCCGCTGTCCCTGGCCTGCAGGCGCGGCATGTCGTGGTTGTCGTAGAAACTCATCAGCTCATACGGGTTGGCGTACGGGCCACCGGTCAGGTGCAGCGGCTCAGCCAGCGTTTCAAAGCCCTTGCCGGCGCTGCCGAAGGCCTGCTCCAGCGCGCCGCGCAGCGGGAAGTCGAGCACGCTGACATTGGCGTTGGCCGGCCAGGTGTGTTCGGCGATGCTGGCGGCGTTGTAGTCGAACGCTTCGCCGAACATGAACATGCCCGGATGCTGCGCGCGGATGCGGTTGACGAACTCGTGCCACCACGGATGCGGCAGCCAGCCGATGGTGTCGATGCGCAGCGCATCCACGCCCTGCGCGGTCCACTGCAGGTACGCCCCCACCAGGTAGTCCATCACTGCCGGGTTGTCCTGGTTGAAGTCGCCCAGCTCGGCCAGGTTGCCATCGAAGATCGAGCCGTCCTTGCTGTCGACCGGGCCGATGTTGTTGTAGAACGCGTGCAGCGGATTGTGCTTCGGGTCCAGCTTCTGTGGCGGCAGGTTCTGGTGGTCGGCGATCAACCTGCCGCCCTTGTCGAAGATCTGGCCGAACTGCGGCTGCCGCKTRGGCATGGTCCAGGCCGGCGAACCGTGGTTGCCSACGATGTCCAGCACCACCTTCAGGCCGGCGCCGTGCAGGCCCTTGGTCAACCCGGCAAAATCCAGGTCCCTGCTCGGCAGGTGCTCGTCCAGCGCGTAGAAGTTGACGCCCCAGTAGCCGTGGTAGCCGGTCTTGCCACGGTCGGTCAGGGTGCTGGTACAGCTGATCGGCTTGCTGCCGGTGAAGGCTTCATCCGGGTTGTCGACGATGGGCGTGATCCACACCGCGCCGAAACCGAGGTTGCGGATGTAGTCGGCATTGTCGAGCACACCACGGAAATCGCCACCGAGATAGCCGATGTTGCCGTCCACCTTGTCCGGGCATGGCACCGGAATAT
>NZ_JBFTNR010000855.1:0-1596 GCF_056665995.1 Stenotrophomonas sp. 05L44_2 | reverse complement strand
TGGTCACGCTCCATTCGGTCAAAGATGAACCGAATTCCGTATATTCAGAATCTAGTACGGAATTCCGTTTGACACCTCAATACGGAATTCCGTAGTCTTTCTCCGTCGCCCAACACCACCCCATCCCGGGGCCGGGCGCAGGAGATCACACATGGCCAGCCTGTCCCTCGGCGCCTTCAAGCAACTGCAGCCCACCGCCGCGCCGATGCCAGACGTGGGCGCCGGCATCGTCGCCCTCAGCGTTGGTTGCGTAAGCATCCACCTCGGCCCGGAAGAGGCCGACCAGCTGGCAGTAGAGCTGCAGCGCGCGGTCCTGCAGCTGCGCGGCGAAAGCCAGGACGCCGCCGCATGAGCGCCGTCATCGCCAACCACTCCCCCATACAGCGCGCGGCAGCCGCCGCCGGCATCGTGCGCCGCGCCGCTGGCCGCTGGGGCGTGCGCCCCGAGCTTGTGCGCTACGTGGCCGGTCACGCAGCCGCCGGCGTCCTCCTGCACGGCCAGAGCGTCGCGGGTGCTGTCGCAGAGGCGCGCAGCACAGCGCGCGCCAAAGCGGGAGCCTCCTGATGCGCCACCTGGCCCTGCCCTTCTACTGCGCCGTCATCGTCGGACTGCTGCTGGCGCTGCTCGCGCGCGCCATCTACACCGGAGCCGCGTCGTTCCTCCTGCCCTGCGGCGCCGGTATCGCCTACTTCGCCTGGTGCGGCGTGCGCGACCTCCTGCGCAACTGGCCCGCCTTTCGCAAGGAAATGCGACAGCGCGCGGCGGAACGACAGCGCGCGCCGATGCAGGCCGACGACACCCACTGATCCCCTGCCCTGCGCTCTTCCCTGTAGCTCAGGGAACCCGCGCCGGCCGGGTTCCACCAGCCGGCAATCCATACCAGGAGTCCAGCGTGCGTAACCAGCTCGACATCTTCGACCACGACCCAGCCCGCATGGTCGCCGCCAACCGCGCGGCCGCAGACCACGCGCTGCACGACGTGCAGTTCACCGAAGCCGAGCGGCAAAGCCGCGCTGCCCACTACCTCGGCGAAGCCGAACGCTGGGAAAGCCTGGCCGCGCACAGCACGCGTGCCACCACCGCACGCAAGGAGCAAAACGCATGACTACCGAGATGACCCCCGCCCCCTTGGCGATCGTAAAGCCCGGAGGTTGCATACATTTCGCAACCGTTCCGTATGATCGCGCGCGTGACCTCATCGGCGATGCGTACTGCACCGGCACGCGCGGCATTGGCTACAGCCAGCAAATCATGGAGCCGCAGGACGCAATCCTCTCCATCCCGCCCTCCCCGGCGGATCAGGGGGATGCGATCACTGCGCCCATGATGGAAGCCGCTGCCAATGCGCTCGCCAGGTGGGCGGGGCAAGCGGATGGTAGCAGGTGCATCCATGAGACGCGCTCAGCGCTGGAAGTCGCCATTTTTACCGGCCAGGCGGTGGGCAAATGAGCCGCTCTATTCCAGCGCGCACAGCGCAGCGGCAGCGTCCTGCGCCTGCTGCTTCGCAAGCGTCAGCGCTTCACAAAAGCTGTGCTTCGCATCCGTGGTTCCCTCGGCTACGGGCTTGGTGCAATCGCGCGATCCGATCAGGTGCAC
>NZ_JBFTNR010000854.1:0-1599 GCF_056665995.1 Stenotrophomonas sp. 05L44_2 | reverse complement strand
AGGCGGCTGCGGGCATCATCGCCGAGCTTGCTGACGTCCTGGCCATCAAGCATGTAGGTGCCGCTGGTGAAGGTTTCCAGCAGGCCGGCGATGTTGAGGAAGGTGGTCTTGCCGGAGCCGGACGGACCGGTGACGGCGACGAACTCGCCTTCCTTGACCTGCAGTTCCAGTGAACGCAGCGCGTGGGTTTCCACCTGTTCGGTACGGAAGACCTTGGCGACCGAACGCATTTCGAGCATGTACATGGGGTGTCCTCTCTCCAGGATGTATGAGTTGTCAGTTGACGGAGACGCGTTCGGCGTCCTTGAACAGGTCGCTGCCCGAGACCACGATGCGGTCCCCCGGCTGCACACCCGACTTGATTTCCACTTCGCCCAGGCTGCTGACGCCCAGTTCGATCGGACGACGCACCGCGGTGCGGCCATCCATTACGTACGCCACACCGTTGCCCTGTTCCACGAACGGGCCGCGCTCGACCTTCATGACGTTCCTGCGGGTATCCAGCAGCACCCGCACCGACATCCGCTGGCTCTGGCGCAGGCCTTCAGGCTGGGCTGCGGCAAAGCGGACGCGTGCGTTGACTTCGCCATTGACCACTTCCGGCGACACCGCACTGATCTCGCCCGGGAACGGCTGGCCATTGCCGCCGGTCAGCTGCGCCGGCATGCCGATCGCCAGATCGCGCGCGAAGCTCTCCGGCACCTTGATCTCAACTTCGAACTTGGACAGGTCGACCACGCCCAGCACCGGCGCGTTGGCGGCAAGGTTGGTGGCCTGGGTGGCCTGCACCTGGCCGACCTGGCCATCGAACGGTGCACGCAGGGTCAGTGCGTCCACCTGGCGCCGCACTTCGGCCACTACGGCCTTCTGGCGGTCGGCCAGCAAACGCTTGTTGCGTGCGTCCAGGTCCGCGCCCTGGCTCTGCAGGCGTGCATCGGTGGTGGCATTGACCAGGCTGATGTCGGCCTTCTTCAGGGTGTCCTGGGCCTTGGCCAGATCGATCTGCGGCACCGCGCCGCCATCGAAGCCGCGCTGGTAGCGCTGCAGGTCGCGGTCGGCGGCCTGTCGCTCGATGCTGGCCTGGTCGGTTTCCTTGCGCGATTTGGCCCGGGCCAGGGTGGCATCCAGGTTGGCGCGGCTGGCCTCGGCCTCCAGGCCGGCCAGGGTGGCCTCCTCCTGGGCGAGCTTGCTGCGCAGCTCGGGGCTGTCGATGATCGCCAGCTCCTGGCCCTTCTTGACCACGTCACCGGCGACCACCTTCAGGTCCACCGTGCCGGCGGAGATGGCGTACAGCACCGGGCTGTTGGCGGCGATCACGCGGCCGTCGGCGGCGATGTCGCGCACCAGGTCGCCGCGCTGCACTTCGGCGATGCGCACCCGGCTGCTGTTGAACGAGCTGCTGGCATTGGACCAGGCATGCACGGCCCAGCCGATGCCGGCCAGCAGCGCGATACCCGCCAGGGCCGGCCAGCGGTAACGGTGCCATGCGGCCTTGGGGGCACTGGCTGAAGCGGAGGAAACGATCTGGTCCTGGGCGGAGGTGTCGCGGATCATCGGGTTCGTGCCTGTCGGTGGTGCCAGAGTGGTGTCAAGGACAAA
>NZ_JBFTNR010000853.1:0-1599 GCF_056665995.1 Stenotrophomonas sp. 05L44_2 | reverse complement strand
CCAGCGGATGGATCAGTGCCGCAGGCGAAGCTATGCAGGCCAGGGATGCCTATGACCGCCAGGCCCGGGACGAGCGCCTGAAACGCGCCAACGCGGCAGCGGCCCGCGTGCACGACAACTGATGCGGGGACGGAACATGTCACGCTTCCCGTTTGACGCTGTCCTGTTCGACTGTGACGGCGTCCTGGTCGATTCCGAACCTCTGACCTCCCGCGTACTCGCGGAGATGCTGACCGAGCGCGGCTGGCCGCTGACGGCCCGTCAGGCCGGTGAAGTGTTCCTCGGCAAATCCGTGGCTGCCCAGGCCGACCTGATCGAGGCGCGCACGGGAAAGCCGTTTACGCCGGCGTGGCTGGATGAGTTCCGCGCACGCCGCAATATCGCGCTGGAGCGCGATCTGACTGCAATTCCTGGCGCGCCTGCAGCGGTGCGCGCCATCCACGCTGCCACTGATGGGCGCATTGCGTGCGCGTCCGGCGCGGACCTGCTGAAGATGGAACTGCAACTGCGCAGGATCGGCCTGCATGAGGTCTTCGCAGGGCGCATGTTCAGCGGCCAGGATCTGCCGCAGACCAAGCCACACCCGGGTGTGTATCTGGCCGCCGCCGCGTCGCTGGGCGTTGATCCCACACGCTGTGCAGTCATCGAGGACACGGTGACCGGCACCACCGCCGGCGTCGCCGCCGGGGCCACCGTCTTCGGCTTCAGCCCGGGTGGGCCTTTCCACAGTTCGCCCGAGGCACTGCGCGCCGCTGGCGCCCAGGTGATCTTCGAATCCATGCAGCTGCTTCCCGCTCTGCTGGCGGGCCACAGCCCCCACGCCTTCGCCTGATGTGCCAGCGCGCCCCGCGTCAGGGTGCGACGCCGGCGCGCGCGGCATCCGGCCTGCGGCGGTGATGCAACGCAAACAGATACAACCCGGTGAACAGCTGCAGGAACAACGGCGGCAGCGGCGAGTAGGTCAGCCAGGCCGGTGGTTCGCCCTGCCCCATCCAGCGCGCCACGAAGTTGGCGATCACTGTCAGGGTGAAGACGATAGACGTCCAGCGGTGCACCGGACGCGCCCAGCTGCCGGCCCTCACTGCGGCGTCCTCGCTGCAGTCTTCGCAGGGCGCTCGATCATCTTCCAGCCATTGCCGGACGGATCACGGAATCCGGCATCCACTGCACCATAGCGCTCCACCGGGTCCTGGGTGAATTCCACCCCACGTGCCAGCAGCCGTTCGTAGCTGGCGCGGCAATCGTCCACCGCCAGCACCAGCGGCGGCATCGCACCCTTGGCCACCATCTGCTGCAGGGTCAGCGCAGTGGCCGCATCGTGTACCGGCGGCCCCGGTTTGAACAGGCCAAGCTGGAAACCGCCCTCGCCGCCCGAATGCACCGTGAGCCAGCGATAGTCACCGTTGCCGACATCGGTATGCACCTGGAAGCCGAGTGCGTTGACGTAGAAATCGAGTGCCGCATCCTGGTCGTGCACATACAGGCCGACCACATTCACCATGCCAGTCATAGGATCCTCCCTCAGGTGGGATCTACGCTAACAAGGCCGGTGCGGCGGCGCTTCTCCAAAACTGCGATCTTCAGGTCCGGGCGCCGTGC
>NZ_JBFTNR010000852.1:0-1605 GCF_056665995.1 Stenotrophomonas sp. 05L44_2 | reverse complement strand
GATATGGCCCTGCGGTGCATACAGGCGCGAGGCGATGGTCTGCACCGGCGAATGCGTATGCAGCACGCAGCCGATCTCCGGGAAGCGGCGATACAGCTGGGTATGCAGCAGGGTTTCGGCAGACGGGCGCAGCGGGCGGCCGACGGCCTTGCCATCGAAATCCACGACCATGATGTCGTCTTCGATCAGGCGGCCCTTGTCCTTGCCGGAGACGGTGATCGCGGCGTGGCGGTCGTCCAGGCGGTGGGAGAAGTTGCTGCTGGTGGCCGGGGTCCAGCCGGCCTGGGCCAGTTCGCGGACGTTGTCGATCAGCAGCTGGGCCAGTTCGCTCAGGCGCGCGGTGTCGTAGGGGAAGGTGGGGGTGTCCATGCCGGCATTTTACGTGATCCAGCCCATTGCTGGGCCTGCGGGGCGGTAGCTGGCCTGCTGCGTGGACAAGGCTCCGCGGTTTGCCGGCAGACGGTGGGCAGGATTTGGATCGAGGCAAGCACAGCGCTGGCTGAATGGGGAAGACAGCGCTCGTGCTGAAAGCGATTCCGGTCGTAGACAGCTTTCGTGTCGCGAAACACCATCGGGTGGCAGCAGAAATTCCGGCGCCAAGGACAGGAGTACTTCGATGATTGCGCGCGCGATGGGAGTGATGGGAGTGATCGGTATCGTGCTGGCCTGCAGCGGCTGCACAATGGAATGGGTGAAGATGGATGCGGGAGCGCGATCATTCGGCCCCGCCCACTCGAGTTGCACGGCGCGGGCCGACGATCACTGGCCGGTAAGGAATGAAGTGGCCACGCGCACTGTCTATGAGGACCGCAAGGTGCCCTGCAGGCTTGATGAAGTCTGCGCAATTGATGGCAAGTACAACCTGGTGCCGATGCCGAAAGAGGAGAGCTACATCGTGGACGTCAATGCGTCCGACCGCAGCAGCGAGTTCAGGGCCTGCATGGCCAGTGCCGGCTGGCAGCAGCAGCTCATCTGGTTCAATCGTCGCTAGACGAGGCGGGCACCCCACCCCTCGGAGCAGGAGGGCAGGGCCATCGTGGCCCTGCCGCTCTTACTTCCCCCGCAGGCGGCTGTGTTTGAACCCGTAGAAGAAGTAGATCACGAAGCCGACAAACGTCCACACGCCCATCAGCATCCAGTTGTGCAACGTCATCGCCGACAGCAGCGCCAGGCAGCTGATCACGCCCAGGCTGCAGACCAGCCATGCACCCGGAATGCGGAACGGGCGCGGCAGGTCGGGCTGCGTGCGGCGCAGGATCAGTACGCCGGCGCAGACCGCCGCGAAGGCGATCAGCGTGCCCATCGAGGTCAGCTCGCCGAGGATGTCCAGCGGGAACAGAGCCGCCAGCAGGGCGATGCCGATGCCGGTGATGACGGTGTTGATATGCGGCGTGCGGTACTTCGGGTGGATCTTGGTGAACACCGGCGGCAACAGGCCGTCGCGGCCCATGATCATGAAGATGCGCGGCTGGCCGATGATCATCACCAGCACCACCGACGACAGGCCGATCAACGCACCGATTTCCACCACCACGCGCAACCAGCCCAGCTGCGGATGCGCGGCCACAGCGGTCACCACCGGCTCATCGGTGCCCAGCAGCTGGT
>NZ_JBFTNR010000851.1:0-1606 GCF_056665995.1 Stenotrophomonas sp. 05L44_2 | reverse complement strand
CCTGCGTGCTGCCGATCCTGTCGCTGAAAGTGCTGAGCCTGGCGCAGAGCGGTGAAAGCGCCGAGCGCGCCCGCAGCCATGCCATGTGGTACACGCTGGGCGTGCTGGTCGCCTTTGCGGTGATCGGCGCGCTGATGGTCGGCCTGCGCATGCTCGGCAATGCGGTCGGCATCGGTTTCCAGCTGCAGCATCCCGGCGTGGTCGCGGCGTTGGCCTACATCATGTTCGCGGTGGGCCTGAGCCTGTCCGGCGTGTTCACCATGGGCGGCGGCATCGGCAACTTCGGCCAGTCGCTGGCGCGACGCAGTGGCCCGGCCGGCGACTTCTTCACCGGCGTGCTGGCCTGCGTGGTCGGCAGTGCCTGCGTGGGACCGTTCTTCGGCCCGGCGGTGGCCTATGCCTTCGTTGCACCGCCGGTGGCGGCGATGCTGGTGTTCCTGTTCCTCGGCCTGGGCCTGGCCCTGCCGTTCCTGCTGATCGGCTTCGTGCCGGCGCTGGCCCGTCGCCTGCCCAAGCCGGGCCAGTGGATGGAAACCCTCAAGCACGTGCTGGCCTTCCCGATGTACGCCGCCGCGTTGTGGCTGCTTTGGGTGCTGGGCAAGCAGCGCGGCGTGGATGGCATGGCGCTGGCGCTGGGTGGCCTGCTGCTGCTCACCGGCGGCCTGTGGCTGTTCGAGCGCAGCCGCTGGCGCAGCCAGCGCGCGGCCGGGCTGCTGGGCGTGCTGCTGGTGATCGCCGCGCTGGTGCCGGTGTGGGCGGTGACCCAGCTGGCACCGCCGGCGCGTGCCGCGCAGGCGAGCAGCGAGAACGTGGTGGATTATTCGCCGSAGATGCTGGACCGCCTGCGCGCSGACAACCGCGTGGTSTTCGTCAACATGACCGCCGACTGGTGCGTGAGCTGCAAGGCCAACGAGCGCGCGGTGCTGTCGCGCCCGGAGTTCAAGGAACTGCTCAAGCGTACCAACGCGGTGTACATGCGTGGCGACTACACCAATGTCGACCCGCAGATCACCGCGTTCCTGGATGAGCACAAGGCCGTGGGCGTGCCGCTGTACGTGGTGTACGGCCCCGGCGCCCCGCCGACGGTGCTGCCGACCCTGCTGACGCAGGCGCTGGTGGAAGAAGCACTGCTGCGCACCGCGCGATGAAGTGGCAACGGCCAGCGCTGCTGTGGACAGCAGTGCTGGCTGCCGGTCTTGGCCTATGGGCCGGCAACCGGCTGGCGCCGGAGCCGGCGACGGAAGCTGCAGCGCCTGTTGCGGTATCGCCGCCGGCGCTGCCGATGCTGCGGCCCGGTGATCCGCTGCCGGCGCTGGTGCTTGCCGATGCTGAAGGTCACGCGCTGGATATCCACGAACGCTTCAAGGGCCGCCCATTGCTGGTCAATGTGTGGGCCAGCTGGTGCGGCCCCTGCGTGGAAGAGATGCCCGAACTGGCCCGCTTTGCCGAGGGCCAGGGCGCACACGGCGTGCAGGTGTTGGGCCTGGCACTGGATACGCCGGACGGCGTGCGTGATTTCCTGCAGCGAGTGCCGGTGGACTATCCCATCGTGCTCGATACCCCCGGCCCACGCGATGCCAGCGTGCAGTTGGGCAACGCGCAGGGT
>NZ_JBFTNR010000850.1:0-1608 GCF_056665995.1 Stenotrophomonas sp. 05L44_2 | reverse complement strand
GCCCTATACTCGACGGTCATGTCGACCGTCGATCCCGTCCTGCTGCTGTTGACCACCTGCCCGGACCGGGCCAGTGCCGAGCGCATCGCGCACGCGCTGGTCGCCGAGCATCTGGCTGCCTGCGTGACCCGCCTGGACGGCGCTCAGTCGACTTACCGCTGGCAGGGTGAGGTCACCACCGACGCCGAGCTGCAGCTGCTGGTGAAGACCACCGCAAGCCGTGTCGATGAAGCCATCGCCCGGATCGTCGAACTGCATCCGTATGAACTCCCGGAGTGCATCGCGGTCGAAACCCGGGCCGGCCTGCCGGCGTATCTGGACTGGATCCGGGCACAGACCCGGGAGGACATTGATTGAAGACTCTGTTTGCGCGTGGCGCCGCCTTGTGCGCTCTGTTGTGGCTTTCATTGCCGGCCTTCGCGCTGGATGAGAAGGATCTGCTGCCGGTGGACCAGGCGTTCGCGCTGACCGCCAGCGCGCCCGAGCGTGGCCAGATCCAACTGCAGTTCAAGATCGCCCCGGGCTACTACCTGTATCGCCACCGCACCACGGTGAAGGCCGATCCGGCGTTCAACGCCGCTGCGCTGCAGATGCCCGCAGGCAAGAAGCACCACGACGATTTCTTCGGTGAGGTGGAGACCTACCGCGAGCGCCTGCAGGCCACCCTGCCCGGCGCGCCCACCGATGCCGCCGGCACCATCAGCCTGGAAGTGCGTTACCAGGGCTGCGCCGATGCTGGTGTGTGCTACCCGCCGCAGAAGCGCGTGGTGCAGGTGACCCTGCCCGGTGCAGGCGGTGCGGCGGCCACGCTGCCGACCGCACGCGCCACCGGCGCCAGTGCATTCAACAACCCGCTGGCCGGCGCCGGCAGTGGCGGTGGCCTGCGGCTGCCGGGCACCAGCAACAGCCAGGCACTGCCGCTGCCGTCGGATCAGGCATTCGGCTTCGATGCCATCGCCAGCGATGGCAATACCCTGCTGCTGCGCTTCAGCCCGGCACCGGGCTATTACCTGTATCGCGACCGCACCTCGCTGAAGCTGGAAGGCAGCGCCGGGGTACTGGCCGACAAGCCGCGTTGGCCGGCGGCGCAGTCGCACCGCGACGAGCACTTCGGTGATGTGGCGGTCTATTTCAACCAGGTGGAAGTGCCGGTGCCGCTGCGCCGCAGCCGCGCCGAGGCGGTCGACAGCACGCTGGTGGTGACCTTCCAGGGTTGCCAGACCGATGGCATCTGCTACCCGCCGATGACCCGCCGGGTGAAGTTGTCGATCCCCGCCGGCAAGGCCAACACCACCAGTGATGCACCTGCCGCACGCGACGAAGTGATTCGTTCGCTGCCGGCTTCGGCCACTGCCGGCACCCGCGAGGGCGCCAACGGCACACCGCTGCGCCTGCTTCCGACCGTGCCCAACGACGCGCCGGCCGCCACGGGTGGTGCCGACGCCAGCAACGGCTCGCGCGATGCCTTCGCCGCCGACGCGCAGCAGGACAATGCGCTGCGTACCAAGGCTCCGAGCCGCGTACCGAAAACCGACAGCTCGCTGCTGTGGGTACTGCTGCTGGCACTGGGCGGTGGCCTGGTGCTGAATCTGATGCCCTGCGTGCTGC
>NZ_JBFTNR010000849.1:0-1608 GCF_056665995.1 Stenotrophomonas sp. 05L44_2 | reverse complement strand
GGTGATGCTGGRKGCACTGGCCTGGATMYGGCYGACGATCTGGGTCAGCTGSYYGACSGTSGCGTTTGCATCGTCGCGCATGCGGGCGAACACGCCCTGGTAGTCACCGTGCATGCGTGCCGTCAGGTCGCCGTCGGCAATGGACGACAGCAGCTGCGAGAGCTTGCCGAGGTTGTCATCGCTGACTGCCATCATGGCATTGAGGTTTTCCAGCATGGTGCGGAAATCGTGATCGAAGCGCTGTGCATCGCCGCGCTGGCTGAAGTCGCCCGCAGCGGCGGCACTGGCCAGCTGCTTGATCTCGGCGTTGATGCGGCCGAGGTTGGCCTTGACCGTGTCGACGGTGGTGGTCATCGCCGCCTTTTCGCCCGGATAGCGCGCGATGTCGCTGCTGAGGTCGCCCACGGCGTACTGCTGCACGACGTTCAGTACATCGTGCAGGGTCTGCACGTGGCTGCCGACCAGGACGTTGGTTTCCTGCACCATCAGTCCGTATTCGCCGGGGAAGCTGCTGGCGTCGATGCGGTAGCTGAGTTCACCGCCATCGTGGCGGCGCGCCATCTCGCGCTGGCCGCTGATGACCGCGTGCAGCTGCTGCTGCATGCGCGACATGGCTTCGAGCAGGCGACCGGTTTCGTCATGCGGCTGCGGGCCGATGTGGCTGTCCAGCTTGCCGCCGGCAATGCCTTCGGCCACGGCGGTGGCCTGCTTCAGCGGACGTGCGATGCGGTTGCCGATGACCCAGCTCAATGCCAGCACGATCAGCACCAGTACGCCGCCGGCCAGGGTCATGATGGCGGTGAAGACCAGTGCCTGCTGCTGCACGTCATCCATGTATACGCCGCTGCTGACCACCCAGTTCCAGGGCTTGAACAGGCCGGCGTAGGACGCCTTGTCGTACAGGCCTTCGCTGTTGGCCTTGGCCCACTTGTAGGAGACCACCCCGCCGCCCTTGCGAGCCACTTCCACCAGGTCGTGGAACAGCTGCACGCCGTCCTCGGAGCGGAAGTCCTTCATGTCCTTGCCGATCAGGTCCTTGCGGAACGGATGCATCAGCACGCGGTAGTTCGTGTCGTAGACGCTGTAGTAATACGTATCACTGTCGGCGCGCATGCGCGCCAGCGCATCGAGCGCGGCCTGGCGGGCGGCGGGCTCGGTGAGTTCGCCGCTGGCGGCCAGCCCGTGGTAGTGGTCGAGGATGCCGTAGGTCAGTTCAACCTGGGTCTTCAACGACGACTTGCGGGTTTCATTGAGGTCCAGGTACTGCATGCGGGCAGCGATCACCGAGAGCGCGATCACGCCGAGTGCGATCAGCAGCGTGAGCAGATTGAGCTTGCGTCGGACGGAGAGATTGCTGAAGTAGTGTTGCCAGCGATGCAGGAGATTCATCGAGCAGTACCCGGGTGGTGGTGGGTGGAGGCGCCGGTGCTGATCGGGAGCAGCGGTGACATGACCGTTATCGGCCGCGGGGGCGGGGGATTGAGGTGGGCTGTTCGAACGTATTCAGGTTTGTTCGCAGCGGCGGCTGCGGCGCTGCCTGCGGCAGGCTTTCGGAGCGAGAGCAACAGCAACAGCGGATGGTCGGCTCTGCAATGTTGAGGGGGAGCC
>NZ_JBFTNR010000848.1:0-1613 GCF_056665995.1 Stenotrophomonas sp. 05L44_2 | reverse complement strand
GTCAGGCCAGTTCGTGGCCAAGCCCGGGCAGGATTACGAGGTGGAATTTGAAGTGGCCGACAAGATGTGCCGGCTGCATATCCGCCAGGTGCATACCGATGGCAGCGTGACACCGCAGCAGGCGCGGCCAACCCCCACGAGCTGCGAGGGCACCCGCGCGCCGGTGCGCATCGAACCGCGCCAGGACATGCAGGTCCTGCTGTTCACCCCGGGCAAGCTGCAGATCCAGGACGCCACGCAGAACAGTGCGCCGCAGCAGCTGAGCGACGACGGCAGCGCCAACGCCGCACTGCAGCAGGTGCTGCAGCAGGCCAGCAGCACCCCCGGTACGCGGTTGTGCATCGTGACGCCCGGCAGCACCTACAGCAGCCCAATGCGCGACGCGCTCTGGAACCGGGTGCTGGAATCGCCACAGGCGCTGCCCAGTCTGTGGCTGGAGGCTGCCGCAGTGACTCCGTCGCACAGCGCCGCAACAGGCGCCCAGGTCGACCTCGCCGCCGCGGTCACGCGCTGCAAGGCGTTCCCGATCAAGGAATTCGCGGCGCAGTGAGTTGCAGCGCGCGCACCCATCACGTTTCCCCAAGGAGTACCACCGTGGCATTACGCCCAGCCTGCCTCACCGTCGCGATCGCGGCCAGCCTGCTGCTGGCTCCGTCGGCCTACGCCGTCGACGAAGCACCCACGCCTGTCGCCGCCTCTGCGGTCACGTCCGGGGCATCACCGGATCCGGCAACGGACGCCATGCCCGTAACCGATATCGCCGAGGCCGCACCGGCAGCTGCGGCCGTCGCCGGACCAGCCGTCGGGGACGTCACAGTGGCTGTGGCACCCGCACTGGATCTCAGCAGCCTGCAACGGGTAAAGGTCACTTCCGGCCTGGGCGTCGGGCCCAACGGCAATCGCGTGGGCGACCATGTGCTGCGCCTTGTGATGCGCGGTGACACCGCCGCCGTCACCGCAGCCAAGGTCGGTCTGTCTGCCTTGGCGTTCGTCACCGGCGTGGGTGACATCGGCACCAGCAACAGCTTCAGCAAGAACAACGTGCGCGGCGAGGACATCCAGTCCGTTCCCAGCCCGGCCTTCGGCGCGTTGCCCGGCATGATCCGCGAGCAGCTGGCGCTCTATTTCACGGCCCATCCCGGCGCCATTCCCAGTGACGAGCGCACCGTGGAAGCCAGCGCCGGCCAGTGGTCCCTGGTGTACCAGAAGCTCAGCGACGCAGAGACCCCGTATGAGCTGCGCCACGATGTAACCATCGGCTTCCCGCTGGTGCGCAAGCTGTTCCGCAGCGCCAGTGGCGGCCAGGGCGTGCACTGCCAGGACGAAGCGCGGGTTGCTCCGCTGCAGGAATGGCAGGCCGACGACTACGCCAAGGCGAAAGCTGCATCGCGTGAGTTCGCCGAAGCCTGCATCGTCCGCTTCGTCGCCGAGCTGCCGCGCCTGTTCCCCGACCACGGTGCGTTGCCGGAAACGGCCGCGGAACCGGAGCTGCCGATGGACACGCCGGCGGTGACCGAGGAAGCGGCCGCCGCCGCCCAGGCCTGACCCCGGACGGACCTGAATCGCGACTAGTGCCGGCCGCTGGCCGGCAGCGCTCTTGACCTCGCACGGCT
>NZ_JBFTNR010000847.1:0-1614 GCF_056665995.1 Stenotrophomonas sp. 05L44_2 | reverse complement strand
GTCGTGCCAACCGTGGCATCGGCTTGGTGCCGGAGATCAAGCACCCGACCTACTTCCAGTCGATCGGCCTGCCGATGGAAGACACGCTGCTGGCCGCGCTGCGCGGCAACGCCTATACCAACGTCGGCCCSGTCACCATCCAGTCGTTCGAGACGGCCAACCTGCGCTACCTGCGCGGCAAGATCCCGCGTGGCAGCAACATCCGCCTGTTGCAGCTGCTGTGGAAGGGCGATACCCAGCCGGCCGACATCGCCAAGGCCGGCGGCGCGCTGACCTATGCGCAGATGATGACCCCGGCGGGGCTGAAGGACATCGCGGCCTATGCCGACGGCATAGGCCCGGAGCTGCGCTCGATCATCCCGCTGGATGCCAACGGTGCGCTGGGCACGCCGACGGCGCTGGTGCGCGATGCGCACGCGGTGGGCCTGATGGTGATTCCGTACACCTTCCGCCCGGAGAACCACTTCCAGGCCAGCAACCTGCGCAAGGGCGCGGACAATGCGCGCAACGCGGAGGGGTCGATCGCGGAGATGCGTGCCTACCTGGCAACCGGCATCGATGCCTTCTTCACCGATGACCCGGCATTGGGCCGGCAGGCGGTGGATGGAACGGGCGCGGCGGCGAACGCGGCGAACTGACCCGCTCTGTAGATGCCAACCTTGGTTGGCACGCGGTCGCAGCAGGAAGCATGGGAACGCCGGACGCATGAGCGCCGACCAAGGTCGGCGACTACCGGAACGCGAGAATGCGGCGCCCAGGGTCAGAGCCCCTTCGGGGATCCGACCTCGACACGCTTAGGAGCTTGCCGGCCATCGGCCGGCACTACCGTTGCATCACGAGCGCGGGTCTTCCGGCCGGCGGAACGGGATCACCACATAGTCCTGCCCTTCGCGCGGCTGCCACAGCACCGGCACGCGCTGCGGCGACGGCGGCTCGAGTTCGTCATCGGCCAGCGGCTCGACCTCGTCTTCCTCGTCCTCCCAGCTGTAACGCGGGCGCGGCGGCAGCGGGTCGGCGTTGCGGAACAGCAGTGCGGCGATGATGCCGGCGAAGGCTCCGCCCATGTGCGACTGCCAGGACACACCGTCGGCATGCGGCAGCACGGTCATCAACATGCCGCCGTAGAACAGCATGCCGATCAGCCCGGTGGCGATCGCCGCGCGGTCGCGGCGCAGCAGGCCAAGGCTGGCCAGCAGGAACATCAGGCCGTGGGTGACGCCACTGGCGCCGAGATGGAAGCTGCCGGGGTTGCCGAGCATCCACGCACCGATGCCCGAGCCCAGCCACAGCAGGGGCAGTGCACGCAGCGTGGCTTTGGGATAGACGCTGCCGGCCAGGGTGCCGAGGATCAGGATGGCGAAGCTGTTGGCGGCAATGTGTTCGACCGAGCCATGCAGCAGCGGTCCGCCGATCAGGCCGAGCAGGCCCTTGGCTTCCAGCGGTGCGACCGCCCAGGGCCGCCAGTCGAAATGGTCCTGCAGGGCGAACACGGCCACCAGCACCAGCACGGCGGCCAGGCTGGCATTGAAGGCGCGCAGGATGCGCGTGCGGTCGTTGCGGGCGGCCGGCGCGTCGCCGGCGGGCAGGGGCGCGTTCGTGTTCATACCCTCAGCA
>NZ_JBFTNR010000846.1:0-1615 GCF_056665995.1 Stenotrophomonas sp. 05L44_2 | reverse complement strand
CTTCAGGTGCGCCTGCCGGCGCGCAAGGATTTCGATCAGTTCGGATTTGGTCATTACCGGCTCACATCAGGGGCATCTCAGCCTGAAACGGCCCGGGCAGTGCCCGGGCCGTCCAGGAAACAACGAACAGCGTAAGGCCGATATTACTCGGACTTGTTGCCGTTCAGCTGTGCACGCAGCAGCGCGCCCAGCTGGGTGGTGCCGCTGGAAGCCGAAGAGGACTGGTATTCCTCCAGCACTTCGCGCATTTCCGCGTCGTCCTTGGCCTTGATCGACAGCTGCAGGGTACGACCCTTGCGATCCATGCCCACGAACTTGGCTTCAACCTTGTCGCCGACCTTCAGGTGCTGGGTCGCGTCGTCAACACGCTCGTTGGCGATGTCGCGAGCTGCAACATAGCCTTCGATGCCGTCGGACAGCTCGATGATCGCGCCCTTGGCGTCGACTTCCTTCACCACGCCTTCGACCTTGGAGCCCTTCGGATTGGTCGCCATGTACTGGCCGAACGGATCCTGCTCCAGCTGCTTGACGCCCAGCGAAATGCGCTCGCGCTCCGGATCGACGGCCAGGACGACTGCGTCCAGGTTGTCGCCCTTCTTGAAGTTGCGAACGATGTCTTCGCCAGTGGTCGCCCAGCTGATGTCGGACAGGTGAACCAGGCCGTCGATGCCGCCGTCCAGGCCGATGAAGATGCCGAAGTCGGTGATCGACTTGATCTGGCCCGACACCTTGTCACCCTTCTTGTGGGTGGCAGCGAAGGTTTCCCACGGATTGGCGGCAACCTGCTTCATGCCCAGCGAGATGCGGCGACGCTCYTCGTCGACGTCCAGGACCATGACTTCRACTTCGTCACCGACCTGCACRACCTTGGMCGGGTTGACGTTCTTGTTGGTCCAATCCATYTCGGAAACGTGCACSAGRCCTTCSACGCCCGGCTCGATTTCGACGAATGCGCCGTAATCGGTGACGTTGGAGACCTTGCCGAACACGCGGCTGTTGGCCGGGTAACGACGGGCGATGTTATCCCACGGATCTTCGCCCAGCTGCTTCAGGCCCAGCGAAACGCGGTTGCGCTCGCGGTCGAACTTCAGCACGCGCACGTCCAGCTCGTCGCCGACATTGACGACTTCGGACGGATGGCGCACGCGCTTCCATGCCATGTCGGTGATGTGCAGCAGGCCGTCGATGCCGCCCAGGTCCACGAATGCGCCGTAATCGGTCAGGTTCTTGACGACACCCTTCAGGATCGCGCCTTCCTGCAGCTTGTCCATCAGCTGCTCGCGCTCTTCCGAGTGCTCGCTTTCGACGACAGCGCGGCGCGAGACCACGACGTTGTTGCGCTTGCGGTCAAGCTTGATGAGCTTGAATTCCAGCTCCTTGCCTTCCAGGTAGGCCGGATCGCGCACGGGGCGCACATCGACCAGGGAACCCGGCAGGAAGGCGCGGACATCCTTGATGTCCACGGTGAAACCACCCTTGACCTTGCCGCTGATGCGACCGGTGATGGTTTCGTTCTTTTCCAACGCTTCTTCCAGCTCGTCCCACACCATCGCGCGCTTGGCCTTCTCGCGCGACAGGACGGTTCCACCGAAGCCGTTCTCGATCGAGTCGAGGG
>NZ_JBFTNR010000845.1:0-1618 GCF_056665995.1 Stenotrophomonas sp. 05L44_2 | reverse complement strand
GCGGCCAAGCCTCCAGGGACGGATTCACGGCGTCCCCCGCGAACCCAACCCGCCCGACCCAGCGCGGCTGTTGCTTCATGCAGTTCGCGACCAAGCCCCCGCCACGAGGGGCTCAGCCGTTGGCTGGAATCACAGTTCCGAGCGAATGCGCTCGCGCAGCGCCTGCAGATCCTTGGCAAACGCATCGATACCGGTCGCCAGCTTCTCGGTCGCCATCGGATCGGCGGCCAGGTCGGCTGCGAACTTTGCCGCGTCGATCGGCGTCACCTGCACCGCTTCAGCGGCACCGGCCACCAGCTTGCGCGGCAGCGCGCCGTGGTCGGCGTCGAGCTTCTCCAGCAGGTCCGGCGAAATGGTCAGGCGGTCGCAGCCGGCCAGCGCTTCGATCTGCGCGGTCGAACGGAACGAGGCGCCCATCACCACGGTCGGCGAACCGCGGCGCTTGAATTCGGCATACACCCCACGCACGAACACCACGCCCGGGTCCTCGTCGATGTTCGCCGGGGTCTGGCCGTTGGCCACGTACCAGTYCAGGATGCGGCCGACGAACGGCGAGATCAGGAACGCACCGGCTTCGCTGCAGGCCAGCGCCTGGGTGGGGTTGAAGATCAGGGTCAGGTTGCAGTCGATGCCTTCGGCCTGCAGCACGCGCGCGGCTTCCACGCCTTCCCAGGTCGCAGCGATCTTGATCAGGATCTTCTCGCGCGGCACGCCGGCATCGGCGTACATCTGGATGAACTGACGGGCCTTGGCCACGGTCGCGGTGGTGTCGTGGGCCTGGTCGGCATCCACTTCGGTGGAGACGCGGCCCGGCACCAGCGTGCTCAGCAGCGCACCGACGCCGATGGTCAGGCGGTCGGCCACGGCGTGCACCACGGCCTCGCGGTCGCCGCCCTGCTGGCGGCCCCAGGCCAGTTCGCGTTCGATCAGTTCCGCATAGACCGGCAGGTCCAGCGCCTTCTTCACCAGGGTCGGATTGGTGGTGCAGTCCACCGGCTGCAGGCGCTTGATCGCCTCGTAGTCACCGGTATCGGCAACGACCACGGACAGTTCGCGCAGCTGGGACAGTTTGGACGGGGTACTCATTACGGCTCCTGGTGCGGGGATTGCAGGGAAACTGATCGCGCGCGGTTCGCAGCGCAGGTCAGGGACGGTCGTTGTGGACCGCGCTCACGCGCAGCCGCAGCTTGCGGCCGCCCGGGGCGGTCCAGTCGATGCTCTGGCCAACGGCCAGGCCAAGCAGGGCGCTGCCGACGGGCGCCAGCACGGACACCTTGCCTTCATCGACATTGGCTTCACGGGGGAAGACCAGGGTCAGGACATGCTTCTCGCCCGACACTTCATCTTCGCACTCCACGCGCGAATGCATCATGACGATGCCTTCGGGAATCTGGTCTGGCGGCAACACGGTTGCGCGGTTGAGCTCGTCGGCAAGCGTGCGCGCGGCCGGCGTCTGGCTGTGTGCCGGGGATTCGAGCATGGCGTCCAGGCGGTCCATGTCGAGGGTGGAAACAGTGATCGACGGCGGAAGGCCGCTGGCGGTGTTCATGGTGACGCTCCTTGGTTGAAAGCCATGCAAAAGGCGGCACCTGCTGGCGCCGCCTGACTGTATTGTGGT
>NZ_JBFTNR010000844.1:0-1620 GCF_056665995.1 Stenotrophomonas sp. 05L44_2 | reverse complement strand
CTGCAGGTACTCGCAGATCCGCGCCAGCGTGTCGAAGCGCACGCCGCGCACGCGCCCGGACTTGAGCAGCGACAGGTTCGATTCGGTGATGCCCACATGCTGCGCCAGCTCGCGCGAGCGCACCTTGCGCAGCGCCAGCATGACATCGAGGCGGATGACGATGCTTCCCATCGGCGCCTCAGATGATCGAATGATGGTCGTCCTCGTACCGCGCTGCGGCATCGAGGAAGCGGGCCACCAGCCACAGTACCAGGGTCACCAGCACGGCCAGCAGGTCGGCACCGTCGATGGACAGGCGCAGCTGGCCGTGCGCGCTGGCCGACAGCAGTGCGCCCAGCAGCGGCGCCAGCACGCCGTTGACCAGCACCGCCAGCAGCAGCAGACCGGCAAAACGGCCGAAGCGGCGGCTGCCCTGCAGGGGGAAGAGGCGCTCGATGCGGACCTGGCCCAGCAGCTGCGCCAGCTGCCACAACGCTGCGGCCACCAGTGCCGCCTGCGCCAGCGCCAGCGTACCGGCCCAGGCCAGCGGCAACCCACCCGCATCCATTTCCGCCTGCACCGGCGCGGTGCTGCCCAGCCACGTATTGGCCAGCGCTGCCGCGGTCAACAGCGGCGCCAGCAGCACGCCGGCCCACGCCACCCAGCGCAGCCGGCGCGCGGCCTGGACGAGACGTCTTGATTTTTCTGATTCGCGCATAGTAATTTCTGTTTTACAGAAAGTTTTTATCCATCTACAGGATACTTCGGATGACTGCACATTCCAAGCTGCCGCGCGCCCGCGCCATGTCGGTGGCAGCGCTCTGCCTGCTGATGTCCCTGCCCTGCTGGGCGGGCCCGCTCTCCGCCGATGATGCGCGGGAGCGCCTGCGGGAGGCGGCCGACGGCAACCTGTCTGCGTTGGCCGATGCCTCGGCCGTGCTGCCCGCGCCGTGGCCGTTGCTGGCACAGGCACGGCAGGCAGCGGCGCAACTGCATGAGCGGCAGGCGATCAGCCTGGCCGAGGCCTTCATTGCCCAGCGCGGCGGTGGCACCTGCGATACCGCGCTGGCGCAGCGGGTCATCGCCGATGCGGCTTTCGCTGCGGCCGACTACGCGCGCGCCGCAGCCGCGGCGCAGGCATCCCTGCGCGTGTTCGAACGCTGCCCTGCCGACCGCGATGCAGTGGAGGGCAGCCAGACCCTGGCGACACTGGCCGCTGCACTGGCAAGCGCGCCGCCGCAGCGCGTGCAGCAGTTCACGCCTGCGCCCACGGCATTCGCGCGCGACAAGGTCGGCCTGCCGCGCGCATCGGTGCTCATCAACGGCCGTGCGCAGGAATCGGTGCTCGATACCGGCGCCAATCTGTCGGTGATCTCGGCCAGCACTGCGCAACGGCTCGGCCTGCAGATCGGCGACGAGGCCGCGGTGGGCAGTTCGAGCCGGCGCACCGTAGCCACCCGCGTGGCCATCGCCGACCGCCTGCAGTTGGCCGGGCTGGACCTGCGCAATGTGGTGTTCCTGGTGCTGGACGATGCACAGCTGGACATGCCGGTGCCCGGCGGCTACCACATCGACGCGATCATCGGCTTCCCGGTGCTGCGCGCGATGGGCCGGGTCCGCTTCGGCGGCGATGGCCAGCTG
>NZ_JBFTNR010000843.1:0-1620 GCF_056665995.1 Stenotrophomonas sp. 05L44_2 | reverse complement strand
GCGTGACCCTGGCCACGGGTTCGACGACGGCAGTGCTGATCGAAGATGATGGCAAGACCACCGCGCTTGACAGCCAGCGCGACGCCCTCATCAAGGAATCGGCCGAGCAGGACAAGCTTCGTGCCGCCAGCAACAGTGGCACCTTCGACAATCTCTCGCGGCTGCAGGACCGCCGGGAGCAATCACGCATCGAAGTCGTCTCCGGCGGCGATGTGAACTTCCAGGCCGGCTCGCTGGCGGTGGCCACCGGCGGCCAGGTGATCGCCGACGCCAGCCGGCGCAGCTACCTGGATGATGGCGCGCGCGTGGACGTCTCCGGTGCGGTGGGCGTGCAGGTGGCGATGGAGAGCAACAACGTCAAGGTGAAGGTGCAGGGCAACGAGCTGCGCGATTCGCCGGACAACCGTGACAGCGGCAAGCTGATCAGCAGCGAGGTGTGGATCGACCGCCGCCAGTTGATCGAAGTTGCCGCCGGTACCGGTGGCTATGAAGGTACGCGCTGGTATGCCGGCGGCGGCCTGCTGGAAGTGGGTGGCTACCTGGACAATCAGGGGCATTCGATCAGCGAATGGGCGGCGCAGGGCGGCACCGTCCAGCTGGCAGGCAAGGAAGTGGTCAGCCACGCGGGTTCGCGCATCAATCTGGCCGGTGGCAGCCTGGATGTGCAGTCCGGCGTGGTCCAGCAGAGCTGGCTGCGTGGGCGCGATGGCCAGTTGTACCGGCTTGACGATGCGCCGGCGGAGATGCTGTACGACGGTCTGTACCAGGGCTACGAACTGAAGCAGGAGCGTTGGGGGGTCACCGAATCCTTCCGCAATCCACTGGTTGCCCCTGGCCAGCGCTTCGACAATGGCTACACCGTGGGACGCGACGCCGGCCGCCTGTTGATCTCGGCGCCCACGGCCGTCCTGCAGGGCAAGGTGGATACGGTGGCCTTCCAGGGCGTGCAGCAGACGCGCCGCCCAGACCAGGGGCAGGACGGGTACGCGCAGGCGCAGACGGCGGCGGCCCGCAACGCCCAGCTTTGGCTTGGGCGTTTCGACAACACCGGGCGCAGTGCAGTGTTCGATTCGCAGGTCCGCATCGGAGAGCTCCAGGCCGACACCCGGCCGTGGACGCTGCAGGCGCCGGTCGGGGAAGCACAGCGCAATACCGTGTGGTTGGACAGTGAGGTCCTGAGCGCCCAGCGTTGGGGGCAGGTGGACCTCGCTTCGGCCGGCCGCATCGATCTGGACGGCACGCTCAGGTTGCAGGAGGGCGGCCGGCTTGGCCTTGCCGCAAGCCGCGTCAGCCTCGGCGGAACGGTGCAGATTGCCGGCGGCCAGGTGGAGGCCGGCAACCTGCTTCTGGTGCTCGGCAGGCCGACGGCCCTGCTGTCCTCCGGGCGCGGCGCGCTCGATGTTGCGGCGGGCGCGCGGATCGATCTTGGCGGCGGCTGGAGCAATGCGCTTGCCGCGCCGGAAGGCGGTCCCGCACAGGCGTGGATCGACGGTGGACAGCTGCGCTTCAACGGCAGCCACGACATCAACGTGGGCGAGGGTGCACGGATTTCGGTGGATGCCGGTGGTGTCATCGATGCCAATGGCAAGGGGCGCGTAGGCAAGGGGGGCAGTGTCAGCC
>NZ_JBFTNR010000842.1:0-1621 GCF_056665995.1 Stenotrophomonas sp. 05L44_2 | reverse complement strand
GGAAAGACCAAACAGCCAGTTCGAACCACTCGTCGAACAGCCAACGGTTTCCAGATTGGGGACATAGGTCGGCATGAACATGATGCCGCTGACCAGCAGTGGATTACCAACGAACCGTTCACCGTTGCTCGCAGGCAGGTTGATCATCCACCCTCGCGCATTGGCCGGCGCAGTCCCTGCCACAATCCTGCGCGCCTCGGCGCCCGTCGCCGGAGCATCCGCGGTATAGGGCGCCAGATTGGCCGAGGTCAAGGTCGATGTGACCCTCTTCCCGCCAATGTCATTGACCGCATACAACGCCTGTCGCGAGGTGTCGTCCTTGTCACTGTAGAACGAGAAGCTGCCCGTACCGAAATACAGCATCACGCCACCCGATGGACCGGTCGCAGCGGTCATGCCGCCCGTGATCGGCTGGCGGAAGTTCCGCGCGCTGGTGTCCTGGCTGACCTGGGTGGTGAATACGGGAACGGTCAGCGCCGTGTTGGAACTATCGGTGAGGTCGAATTTCCAGATGGCGCCACGCTGATCGGCAGCGTAGACGGTATCGGCAAGACCATCGCGACCGCGCAGGTCCTGGCTGTCGCCACGCCAGCGATCCACCACCACCACGTTGCCCAACCCATTGTCTCCGGAGATGTTGGCTCCCGAGGCATTGCTCTCTACCGCCTCGATCATCCGCGTGGCGCCCGACGCCATATCCACGACGAACAGTACGGCCTTGCGGCTGGCACTGTTATAGCCGTTGCCGAAGATCGCCTTCCATGCAACCGTCTTGCCTTCCTTCACCGGTACGATCACCGGCTTGCCCAGCACGAAGCCGATGTTGTTGCGCACGCCCTCGGCCAACGACATGTTCAGGTCGCTGATCTCCCAGAGCGCTTGACGCGTGGTAAACGCTGCCGGGTCACTCACGTCCAGCGCAAATACCGAGCGACCACCAGCGCCAGCCGTACCGACCAGTCCCGTCTGCCAGGTGCTGCCGACGAGCATGTCCGAGATGGTGATTGCACCGTCGACGAAATAGCGATGGCGGAAGGTCTGATCAGCGGTATCCGGTTTGTACGGGAACAGCAGGTTGGCCATATGGCCCAGCGAGGTTGAGGGAATGTACGCAAAGCGCTCGGTCCCTCCCGTACTGTCCATCTCACCCGATGCCCCCATGCCACCATCGAAGGCATGCAGCATGCCGTCATTGGCACCGACGTACACCGTGTAACGACCACWCTTCGCCTTGGTGTCCAGGTACTTGGCATAGCTGGCGGCATAATCTTCGCCGAGCTGGCGATAGCCGTAGTCATCGGTAGGCGAACTGACCACCGGCGCCGAATTGACGATATCGCCCAGCGGCGTGGTGCGGTCGCGGTACTTGCCGCCGCTGCGCTTTTCCATCGTCGTATCCGCTTTCAGATAGCGGATGGCCGTGTCGATATCAGCATCAATGGACTTCAGCTTGTCAGTCGAGCACACCAGCATCTCTGCGTACTTGCCATCCGGCTTGCTGCAAAGATCGGCCAGGCTGATGTCGGCCGAACCGAAGTCAACCAGCGTACCCGCTTTGTTGGCCACGATGCGGCGACCCGTTGAAGCGAGTTTCGTTGACGCCTCCCAGGCCTCGCTGAAC
>NZ_JBFTNR010000841.1:0-1626 GCF_056665995.1 Stenotrophomonas sp. 05L44_2 | reverse complement strand
CATCCACTGCGTCACGCCATCGCCCTGTCCGTCGCCCTGCTGCTGGCGGCCTGCTCGCAGTCACAGGTGGAGAACAGCGAGAAATCCGCCGGCGATCCCGGCCACGCCAGCGGCGAGCACGGATCGTCTTCCTCCGCGGGCCTGCCTGCCGGGCGTGAAGCCGCCGGCGAGGCCCGCGCCAAGGTCAAGAGCAAGGCCACCAGCCAGAGCTGCATCGATTGCCACGGTGCCGACGGCAATGCGCCGATCGATCCGACCTATCCGAAGCTGGGTGGTCAATACGGCGATTACCTGGCGCATGCGCTGCAGGCCTACCGTGCCGGTGATCGCCAGCATGCGCTGATGACACCGCAGGCGAAGGACCTGAGCGATCAGGACATCGCCGATCTGGCCGCGTATTTCGGCAGCCGGCCRAGCCAGCTGCGGGATCTGCACGGGGTCAAATGACCGCCGGCCCGCCCCGGTGGGTGCGGACCGTTGGCCGGTGGGTGCGCACCGTTGGTTGGTGGGTGCGGACCGTTGGTCCGCACGTATCCGGATATCCACGCATGGCGTGGATTTACTGAATCCGGCCGGCGATCAGCCTTCCAGCTCTTCCCAGCGTGCGTACGCGGCATCCAGTTCAGCCTGCACCTTGGCCAGCTGCTGGGTGTGCGCGGTCACTTCGGCGCTGCTGCGCGTGTAGAACGACGGATCGTTCATTGCCGAGGTAAGCCCTTCGACATCGCCTTCCAGCTTTTCGATGGTCTTCRGCAGCTGTTCCAGCTCACGCGCTTCCTTGTAGGCGAGCTTGCGCTTGGGCGCTGCCGGTTCCGCAGCAGCCGCCGGGGCAGCGACCACCGGCTTGGCGGCACCAACCACCGCAGGCGCAGCGGCCACGCTGGCCGCGTAACGCTGCCAGTCGCTGTAGCCGCCCACGTACTCGCCGATCACGCCATCGCCTTCCATCACCAGCGTGGAGGTCACCACGTTGTCGATGAAGTCACGATCATGGCTGACCAGCAGCAACGTGCCGTTGTATTCGCCCAGCAGCTCTTCCAGCAGCTCCAGGGTTTCCACGTCCAGATCGTTGGTCGGTTCGTCCATCACCAGCAGGTTGGACGGCTGCGCGAACAGCTTGGCCAGCAGCAGGCGGTTGCGCTCGCCACCGGACAGGCGGGTGATCGGCGCGCGCGCGCGCTCGGGGGTGAACATGAAGTCCTGAAGGTAGGCGTGCACGTGCTTGCGCTTGCCGTTGAACTCGAGGAAATCGCGGCCTTCGGCCACGTTCTCGATCGCGCTCCAGTCTTCGCGCAGCACTGCACGGTACTGGTCGAAGTACGCAACCTGCAGGTTGGTGCCGGCGTTGACCTCACCCTTCTGCGGCTGCAGTTCGCCCAGCAGCAGCTTCAACAGCGTGGTCTTGCCACTGCCGTTGGGGCCGATCAGGCCGATGCGGTCGCCACGCAGGATGGTGGTGGAGAAATCACGGACCATCGTGCGATCGCCGAACGCGAACGAAATGTCCTTGATGTCGATGACCTTCTTGCCCGRGCTTACGCCCTGGGCCGCTTCCATCTTGACGTTGCCGCTGAGGTCGCGGCGGGCGGATCGCTCGTTGCGCATCGCCTTCAAGCGGCGTACGCG
>NZ_JBFTNR010000840.1:0-1630 GCF_056665995.1 Stenotrophomonas sp. 05L44_2 | reverse complement strand
AGCCCAGGCCCAGCGGCACCAGCGGCGCCATGAAATCCATGGTGTCGAAGAAGTGCAGCGCATGCTTGCGCGACCACCACCAGCAGGCCGCGATCACGCCGAGCAGGCCACCGTGGAAGCTCATGCCGCCATCCCACACCTTGAACAGCAGCAACGGGTTGTGCAGGAAATCGCCCAGCGCGTAGAACAGCATGTAGCCGATGCGCCCGCCCAGCACTACGCCGAGCATGGCGTAGAACAGCAGGTCGGAGAAGCCGTTGGCATCGACGCCCGGCAGGCGCCCGTCCGCGATCCGCTTGCGCCCCAGCAGCCAGGCGGCGGTGAAGCCGAGCAGGTACATGATGCCGTACCAGTGCACCTTGATCGGTCCCAACGAGAGGGCGATGGGGTCGATGTCGTGGAAATAGATCATGAAGGGCGCCTTGCAGGGATGCCGATATTCTAGCGCCGCCCGGGAGCGGCCTCGTGGTGGCCGCCATCGCCCGATTGCCGGGCTTCAGCCCAGGATCTGCGGCGTGTCCGGCAAGCCGTCCTGATCGGACCGCGCCGAGGCCGGAAAGTGCCCTTCCACCAGGGAGGAAACCTCGTCGATGGCATCGCGCAGCGCCGCCACCGGCTGCGCGCCGCGCAGGCCTTCGCGCAGATGCGTGCAGACCCGCTGCCACTGCTCGGGCGCGACCCGCCCGTGCAGGCCACGGTCGGCCACGATCTCGATGGCGTGGTCGGCCAGCAGCAGGTAGATCAGCACGCCGTTGTTGTGCGCGGTATCCCAGGTGCGCAGGCGCGCGAAGGCATGCTCGGCCGCCTGCCGCGGGGTGACCTTGTGCCACAGCGCATGCAGTGGCAGATCGGCCTCCACGGCAAACATCACCTGGCCGCCATGGCGCTGCTCGCCCGCGGCGATCGCCTCGGTGATCGCCTGCAGCGTGGCCGGCGGGAACGCCCGCCGTACCGATGGCGAAAACAGATGCCTGCACAGACGTTGGATCATCACCAGCCTCCCGACGCGCCGCCGCCGCCGGAACGGCCACCACCGCCGCCCCAGCCGCCGCCGCCGCCAAACCCACCCCCGCCGCCGAAGCCGCCGCCGCCCCAGCTACCGCCGCCCCAACCGCCACCGCCGGCGAAACGCCCCGGATGGCCGGACAACATCGCCACCACCAGGCCCACCACGCCGGCCAGGCCACTGGCCAGCAAGGTGGAAGTGAACAGGAAGGCGGCTACCGCCGCTCCAGCGCCACCCAGCAGGCCGCGCAGCGGACGCGGTACCCGCGAGAACACGCCGCGCAGGATGCTGCCGGCGAACACGCCGATGAACAACGCCAGGATCCAGGTATCACCGCCCCCGTCCGGGGCGCGTCCCTGCTGGCTGCTGACCGGCGCAGGCAGGGCTTCGCCGTCGATGATCCTCACCAGCACCGCCGTGGCCTCGGTGATGCCGCCGGCATAGTCATTGGCGCGGAAGCGTGGCACCAGGTATTCCTGGATCACCCGGTTGGCGATCGCGTCGGGAATCGCGCCTTCCAGGCCATAGCCCGGTTCGATGCGCACCCGCCGGTCGTCCTTGGCCACCACCAGCAGCACGCCGTCATCCACGCCCTTGCGACCGATCTGCCACTGGTCGAACACC
>NZ_JBFTNR010000839.1:0-1636 GCF_056665995.1 Stenotrophomonas sp. 05L44_2 | reverse complement strand
ACGTACTTGCAGCGTCCCCTGCATGGCCCACCCGCCCCGCCAACCGCGGCTTTTGATTTCAGCATCCAACCACGAGGGGCTCAGCCGTTGGCCGCCGCAAACACCGGGCGCGTCAGGTTGTCCGCTTCGCCATCAGTGCACAGCACTTCGTCTTCAATGCGGATGCCGCCGTACGGACGGAAGAAGTCCACACGCTCCCAGTTGATCGCATCGCCATGACCGGCGGCCTTCACTTCGTTCAACAGCATGTCGATGAAGTACAGGCCCGGCTCGATCGTCACCACCATGCCCGGCTCCAGCACGCGGGTCAGGCGCAGGTACGGATGGCCGGCGGGACGCTCGATGCGGCCGCCTTCATCGCTGGCCGCGAAACCGGCCACGTCATGCACCTGCAGGCCGATCAGGTGGCCGATGCCATGCGGGAAGAACGCGGCGCTGACGCCGGTTTCCAGCGCGGTCTGCGGCGATACCTTGATCACGCCGAAGTCCTTCAGCACGCCCATCAGCGACAGGTGCGCATCCACGTGCAGCTGCTTGTAGTCGAAGCCCGGGCGCACGGCCGCGCACATCGTCTGCTGCGCGGCATCGACCGCTTCGATCATCGCGGCGAACTCGTCATGGCCGGCGGCGGCGTAGGTGCGGGTGATGTCGCTGGCATAGCCGTGCGCGCTGGCGCCGGCATCGATCAGGAAGCTGCGCAGCGGTTGCGGTGCCTTGCGGCCCAGTTCGGTGTAATGCAGCACCGCCGCATGCTCGTTCAAGGCCACGATGTTGCCGTACGGCAGCTCGGTGGCGTCCTGGCCCACGGCCTGGCAGTACGCCATGTGGATGCTGAACTCGTCGGCGCCGTTGCGGAACGCCGCTTCGGCCGCGCGATGGCCGCGCACGCCGAGCACCTGCGCCTGGCGCATCAGGGCGATTTCGTACGGCGTCTTGCTGCCGCGGTGCCATTCCAGGTAGTTCACCACCGGCGCCGGATTGTTGGGCACATACGCGCCCAGCGCGCTCTGCGGCTCTCCCAGGATCGCGCAGCGCGCCGGGTCGGGCGGCAGCAGTGCCAGCGCTTCGTCCGGCGTGCGGATGATATGGATGTCGAAGTGCTCGACCCACCAGCCGCTCGGTGCATCCGGCACCACATGCCAGTAGTCGAACGGCTGGTGGAAGATCACCGCCGGACGCTTGCCCGGGGTGAACACGATCCAGCTGTTGGGTACACGGGTCAGCGGCAGCCAAGCCTTGAACTGCGGGTTGACCGCGTACGGATAGTCACGATCGTCGAAGACCTGGTAGTGCAGGGTGCCGCTGGGCACCACCAGGTGGTCGAAGCCGCCGCGTGCCAGCGCCTGCTCGGCGCGTCGGCACAGCACGGCCAGGTGGTCGGGATACAGGGCGCCGGGGTCTTGCTGGATCATTGCGGTGGCTCGACACGGAAAACGGCCCTAGATTCTGCCGGATACCGACGCAATCCGCTGTGCCGGAACCGGCACTCAGCCCGTCGAAACCGGTGCCTCGTCGCTGTCTTCGCCGATCCACCGGCGCAGCAGCTGCCGATGCTCGCGTGACAGGGTCAGGAAGCGGAAGCCTGCCCAGCTCTGGCCGGGTGCATGCGCCGGTTCGCTCCATAGCAGGTGTACGC
>NZ_JBFTNR010000838.1:0-1638 GCF_056665995.1 Stenotrophomonas sp. 05L44_2 | reverse complement strand
GCCCATCAACGCCTCGCACTGGGCAAGTCCCGCTTGGCCTTCTGCGGCAAATGCCATGTCGGCCGCTGAAATGAATTCGGCGCCTCCGCCGCGCGCCAATCCGGCCAGCTTGACGATCGTGACCTGCGGCTGCTCTCGCAGCAGCTCGCCGAACGCCTGGAACGGGTTGAGGCCTTCTGGAGCTTCGCGGGCAACATCGTCGAACGCGTGCGGCTCGTCGATCAATGTCATGTCGACATGGGCAATGAAGAACTCTGGGTCTGCACTCTGGAAAACCAGCACGCGCGTGTTTTGATCATCGCGAACGGAGAGTAGAAAGCGGCGTATCTCGCTCATCAGCGGAACGTCGAGAACGTTTACCGGCGGGTTGTCGATCGTGATCGTGGCGACGCCGTTCGCGCTGGAGATGTGAAGCTTGCTGAATTCCGTTGCTGTCATCTGGATTTTCCTGGGGCGGGTATGTTGTTGGCCTGATGGTATTCTTTGGATACCTAGCGTCAATTACGCACCTGAAGCATCCCAGGGATGCCGGAGGATACCGATGGATGAGACTGACCCGATCTACCGCGCCGATTGTCCGAGTCGCGTGATCCTCGACCAGATCGCCGACAAATGGTCGATGATGGTGCTGGCGGTGTTGCACGAGCCGCGTCGCTTCAATGCGATCAAACGCCGCCTTGATGGCGTCACCCAGCGCGTGCTGACGCAGACGCTGCGAAAACTGGAGCGCAACGGCATGGTGACGCGCAGGGTTCTGGAGGGCAGGGTGCTCGGCGTGGAGTATGCGTTGACGCCGCTTGGTCGATCATTGCAGGAGCCGTTCTCGATCCTGTTCGACTGGACCGTCAAGAACATGGAACGAATTCAGGACTATCAGCGCAGCTATGACGCGCGTGTGGATCCCGCCATTTCCTGAATGATGGCGGCGTGGGAACGTACGGCGGGCCGCCGGCACCCGTTCGTACCGCATGATGCAGGCGCGGGTTTTCGCGCTGGGGCTGACATGACCTCCATGCGTGGCGTGGAAGCTACACTGGCTGTCTACGCCCGATGGAAGCTCGCCCATGTTCAATGGAAAAGTTGCGGTGGTTACCGGCTCTACCAGCGGTATCGGTCTTGGCATTGCCACGGCGCTGGCGCGGCAAGGCGCCGACATCGTGTTGAATGGCTTTGGCGATGCGGCGGAGATCGAGAGAATCCGCTCCAGCCTGGAATCCGAGTTCGGTGTGCGGGTGGCGCACGACGGYGCCGACCTGTCTCGCGGCGACGCAGTTCGGGACATGATCGACCACGCCGTGGCGAAGATGGGGCGCATCGACATTCTGGTGAACAACGCGGGCATCCAGCACACCGCGTCGATCGAGGAGTTTCCCGTCGAGAAGTGGGATGCGATCCTGGCGCTGAATCTCTCGGCGGTGTTCCATGCAACGGCGGCGGCCTTGCCTTACATGAAGCAGCAGGGATCCGGTCGCATCATCAACATCGCGTCGGTGCATGGGCTGGTCGGATCAGTGAACAAGTCTGCCTATGTGGCAGCGAAGCACGGCGTGGTGGGGTTCACCAAGGTAACGGCATTGGAGAACGCGGGTACCGGCATCACCGCCAATGCCATCTGCCCGGGGTGGGTGCGAACGGCGC
>NZ_JBFTNR010000837.1:0-1639 GCF_056665995.1 Stenotrophomonas sp. 05L44_2 | reverse complement strand
CGGCCAGCGCCGTCAGCACCTTGTTCACCGTCATCCGCGAGCACCCGTACTGCTCCATCAGTTCGTGCTCGTACGGGATACGGAAGCCCGGCGCCCACTCTCCGCTGAGGATGCGGCTTTCCAGATCGCTGCGGATGCGCTGGTTGAGCGTGGCGGACTTGCTGGCCTTCACGTAGTGGAGTCTCGATGGTGGGAGGCGATCAGCCCAGCACGCCACGCAGGGCAGCGGCGAAGGCGCTGGTGATGGCCTCGCGCTGCAGGTGGCGGCCGTCGGCCACGCACTGGCGGCCATGGCGCCAGACCGATCGCAGCCCGCCATTACGTGCGGCGAACACCCAGCTGTCAAGCCATGCGTCACCGTGTCGCGCCTGCAACGCGGGGTGCGCGGCGTCCAGTTCAACCATGTCTGCGCTGGCACCGACCTGCAGGCCGGCGGCCACACCCAGCGCCTGGGCACCGCCCTGCAGCGCACCCTCGAATAGGAAGCGCCCGGTGCTGCGGCCGGCATCCGGGGCCAACACGTTGCGACCCCGCAGGGTCAGCCGCTGGCCGTATTCCAGCAGGCGCAACTCTTCTGCGGCATCGATCAGCACGTTGGAATCGGAGCCCACGCCGAAGCGCCCGCCCTCGCGCGCGAAGGCCTGCATCGGGAACAGGCCGTCGCCCAGGTTGGCCTCGGTGATCGGGCACAGCCCGGCCACGGCGTTGCTGGCGACCATCTGCGCGCGCTCGTCGTCGGTGATGTGGGTGGCGTGCACCAGGCACCAGCGCGCATCGACCGGGGCATGCTCGTACAGCCACTGCACCGGTCGCCGGCCACTCCACGCCAGGCAGGCCTCGACCTCGCGCACCTGCTCGGCGATATGGATGTGTATCGGGCCATCGGTCAGCGGCAGCAGTGCGCTCAGCTCCTCGCCCGTCACCGCGCGCAGGCTGTGCGGGGCGATGCCGAGCACCGCATCGGGCAGCGTGGCCAGCGCGGTGCGGGCACCATCAAGCAGCTGCGCGAACCCGTCTACGTCATGGATGAGGCGGCGCTGTGCCGGGTTCGGCGGCGCCCCACCGAAATCGGCGTGGGCGTAGAACACCGGCAGCAGGGTCAGGCCGATGCCGGTCTGCGCGGCCGCAGCAGCGATCTGCACACTCATCTCGGCGCGATTGGCGTAGGGGCGGCCATCGGCATCGTGGTGCAGGTAGTGGAATTCGCCGACACGGGTGAAGCCGCTTTCCAGCATCTCCATGTAGGCCTGGGCGGCGATGGCCTGCACTGCATCCGGGCGCAGATGGGCCAGGAAGCGGTACATCAGTTCACGCCAGCTCCAGAAACTGTCGCCGTCGCCGCCACCGATCTCGGTCAGGCCGGCCATGCCGCGCTGGAAGGCGTGGCTGTGCAGGTTCGGCAGGCCCGGCACCAGGACGCCCACGCGAGTATCGCCTTGCTGCGCAGCCTGCCCACGCGTGACCGCGGCGATGCGCCCGTCCTGCACCTGCAGGCGGACGTCGGCGGCCCAGCCGTCGGCCAGCAGGGCGTGGGCGGCATGGAAGGAGTGCGCGGAACGCGAATCGGACATGGCTGGACAACCCGAATTGGACGCCTATATTGTATAGACATATAAGCACAGCTGCGTTGTGGATGCCA
>NZ_JBFTNR010000836.1:0-1642 GCF_056665995.1 Stenotrophomonas sp. 05L44_2 | reverse complement strand
GTCCTGGTGCACCTGCACGCGGACGTCGAGACCACCGTCAAGGTCGTGGTTGAAGCCGAAAAGGCCTGATCCCACGCCGCAAGGCCTGGTATCACCAGAACGGGYGCCCGCAAGGGTGCCCGTTTTGTTTTGGGGCGGCCCGTCCGGCCGGGTCGGTGCTTGGCCTGCCGCGCCTGTGCCGATAGATCCTGGATGAATCCATGAAGATCAATGCGTTGGCCTCATTTTCCGGACCCGGGTCGGTTTACGGGGCGGCCTCCGGCAGAGCCTGGAAGCACGAGCGGGCGTGAGCGCTGAGCCTCCTCCCACGGTCATCCCGCCCGTGGAACATTGGCCCCGCTATACTCATTCCATTGCGTCACCCTTGGCCTTGTTGAATTCTTTTGAAATCAAGGGCTTGAGGTGCTGGCTGACCTGACATCCACTATGGTGGCGGCCGTAAGGCCCTTGCCCGGAACCCAATCACGCCATGCGTCTTTCCACGATCAAGCTGTCCGGCTTCAAGTCCTTCGTCGATCCGACCACCCTGCACCTGCCGACCAACATGACCGGCGTGGTGGGACCCAATGGCTGCGGCAAGTCGAACATCATCGACGCGGTGCGTTGGGTCATGGGCGAAAGTTCGGCCAGCCGCCTGCGTGGTGACTCGCTCACCGACGTGATCTTCTCCGGTTCCAATGCCCGCAAGCCGGTCTCGCAGGCCACCGTCGAGCTGATCTTCGACAACTCCGACCACACGATCTCCGGCGAGTACGCCTCGTTCAACGAGATCTCGGTCAAGCGTACCGTCAGCCGCGACGGCAGCAGCAACTATTACCTCAACGGCACCAAGTGCCGTCGTCGCGACATCACCGACCTGTTCCTCGGCACKGGCCTGGGCCCGCGCAGCTACTCGATCATCGAGCAGGGCATGATCAGCCAGATCATCGAGGCGCGCCCGGAAGACCTGCGCGTGTATCTGGAAGAGGCCGCCGGCATCTCCAAGTACAAGGAGCGCCGCAAGGAAACCGAGACCCGCATCCGCCACACCCGCGAGAACCTGGAYCGCCTTGGCGACCTGCGCGAGGAAATMACCAAGCAGCTCGAGCACCTCAAGCGGCAGGCCAAGCAGGCCGAGCAGTACCAGGCGTTGCAGGAAGAGCGCCGGGTCAAGGATGCGGAGTGGAAGGCGCTGGAATACCGTGGCCTGGATGGTCGCCTGTCCAAGCTGCGCGAAGGGCTGTCGCAGGAAGAAACCAAGCTGCAGCAGCTGATTGCCGACCAGCGCGACGCTGAGGCGCGGATCGAGACTTMCCGCGTGCGCCGCGAGGAGGCTGCCGACGCGCTCAATGCCGCGCAGGCCGAGGTCTACCAGGTGGGCAGCACGCTGGCCCGCCTCGARCAGCAGATCCAGCACCAGCRCGAAMTGKCGCAGCGCCTGMACAAGGCGCGCGAYGAARCCCRSCAGGCMYTGGCCGAACTKGGCCAGCACATCAGCGGCGACGARGCCAAGCTGATGGTGCTGCGCGAAGCGGTCGATGCGGCTACCCCGCAGCTGGAAGCGCTGCAGGAAGAAAACGAGATCAAGCAGGAAGGCCTGCGTGAGGCCGAAGCGCGGTTGTCCGATTGGCAGCAGCGTTGGGAGCAGCACACCTCGCAGAGC
>NZ_JBFTNR010000835.1:0-1643 GCF_056665995.1 Stenotrophomonas sp. 05L44_2 | reverse complement strand
GGCCGTGACAGAGGGTGATGATGTGACGTTGATTGTCCACCGCCCACTGCAGGGTGGCCTTCACCGCGCGGCTTTCCGGCAGGCCGATCAACGCACCGTGACCGCCGGGAATGAACACCGCGGCGTAGTCCGAACCGGCATCGAGTGCCCTCGCCACGTCGTCCAGGTGCAGAGGCTGGCGGAAGCGGGATTCGTAGCGTTCGTACAGGCCGCCGATCTCGCGGTCTTCGCGTGGGAACGCCCACCATTCAAACTTCACCGGGTTGCCCGACAGCGTCGCCACGTCGATGCCGAAACCGGCCTTGTGCAGGTGATACATCGGCAGCAGCGTCTCCACCGGATGGTTGCCGGTCGAGAACAGATGGCCGTTGGCGGTCGGCAGATAACGTTCGTCGGCGGCGATCATCAGCACTTTCCAGCGTCCGTCACGGCGGGCATCGGGATAGTCCGCGCCGGACAGATCGGTGGTTGCCGAAGTGAACTGGGACAGCGAGTACGGCGACGGGAAAAACGCATCCCGCTCGGCCGGATCGGGGCTGGGCTGACGGCTGGGTTCTGACGTGTTCATGCGGACCTCCTGCGGAAGAGAGTGGTCACCTTAGCCAGAGCGATGCGTACGCACGATGAGGGATTTCCCCCAATGCGATCAGGCAGGGTGCGCTTGCTGAACCCGCTGGTAGGCGTCGTCCAGCATTGCCAGGAAAGCCTGTCGCTGCGCGGCATCAAGCACCACCGCGCGTTCGAACGCATCCACGCTCGCACTCCAGTCCGCCAGTGTGTCGTCGTTGTAGAGGGCCTGATGCCGTTCCCATGCTCCGCCTGCCTTCAGGTACAGCCACTTGTCGAACAAGTGCAGCGGGCTGCCGTTGTCCAGTCGCAGGGGGCGGGTGGTCCTGGTGTGGGCCAGCACGCTGCGCAGCGCAGGTGAATCGTGAAGCTGGCCTGCCCAGATGTGGTTGCCAAGATGTTGCTCGGCAAAGCGCAGGATCGCCTGGTGATCATCCTCCAACCCGGCCTCGTAGAGTGCCTGCGGCACCCGCAGGTGCCGGCGATCGAACAGCCACTTCAGTACCAGCGTTGCCGCCTGCGGGGTGGTGTTGTGTTCATTGCCAGGGTCGAAATCATGATGGCCGATGAACTCGCGGTCCTCATGCAGATTGAGCTGGATGGTGTCCACGCGCTGCCTGCGCTTGCAGAACCAGAGCTTGATGTCGACGTCCCCGGTAAGCGGCTTTGCAAAGTAGGCGGTGTCGCCGAATTCTTCCAACCGGCCGTCGAAGTACGCCAGGCAGTCCTGGAGTGTGGCTGATGGCTGCACGTATCCGTCCCAGAAGCCTTCGGGCTTTGGCGGATTACCCTTGGGCCGGCGACTGAACAGGGTGGCGGACTTGAAGTGGCTCAGCAGGCTGCCACGCGCTCCGACGGTGGGCGGATAGAAGCGATCATTGATGATGTCGAAGGCAAAGTAGAACTCCATGTCGTGGAGCTTGTCCTTGACCGATTTCTGCCCCTGGTTCGCGCTGATCGTGGTCGGGGGCTTGCCGATACCGTGCTGCGCGAACCATGCCTGCAGATGAGCATCCGAGCCCTTGCTGCCGAGCAGCTCGACCAGTGTTGAGATATGCATTCCATTGCCTTTGCCT
>NZ_JBFTNR010000834.1:0-1648 GCF_056665995.1 Stenotrophomonas sp. 05L44_2 | reverse complement strand
GTTTCTTCGTCGAGCTGGCTCACTTCATCCTGCGAGAGGATTTCATAGCCCAGCACCGCGCCCTGCGAGCCGGCAATCATCTGCTGGGAGAACGCGTCGGCGCGGATATCGCCGACGTGTTCACCGTCCACGTCCACATGCAGGCCTGCGCGCAGGCTCTGCATCTGGCTGGCCACGCGTACGCCGTTGACCTGGGCCACGGCCGACTGCAATGCCGCCAGCACCGCCAGTTCCGGGGTGCTGCCGATACCGTCGGCTTCACGCGCGACCTGGGTGGTGCCGCCGAAATCCGGCGTGCCACGCAGGGGCGCTTCCTGCACCGGCGCATTGCTGGCCAGTGCACTGGCAGCCTTGTCCTTGGCCGGAGCGGTTTCTGCCGGTGCATCCTGCTTGCCGCAGGCTGCCAGCAGGGCCGCTGCCAGGCCCAGGCCGATCAATCGAGTCGTCGTACGCATGCGGAGCTGCCTCGTATCAGAGCGAATCCAGCATCGAATCGGCGTTGGACGGCACCTTCACCTTGCTCTTCTTGGCGAAGGTCACAGCCGACTTGGTCGAGCCGTACAGGCCCTTGATGAAGCCCGGCGATTCCTTGGCAACCCAGGCACCGGCGGCCAGCTTGCGGCCAACGGTGGCCATCTGGGTGGCGCCCAGGTTCTTCATGCCGGCCGCAAAGCCGCTGGCTTCGCCGCTCAGCTTCTGTGCTTCGGCAGCCGAGGCCAGCAGCGAGACCAGGCCTTCGGCGTAGTGCTGCTTGGATTCAGCGTTCAGTTCCGGCTGTGCGGCCTGGCGCTCGTCGATGGCGGCCTGGGCGGCTTCGCTGACCGACACCGACTTCTTCATCGCATCGACGTTCACCGAACCGGACGACAGCGCCTGGCGCTCGGCTTCCAGCAGCTGCACCTGCTCGGCCAGGCCGAAGGCACGGGCGAAGGAGCTCTGCGCCTGCAGCGAGTGCGACTGCGAGCTGACGAAACGACGGACCAGCGCTTCCTGCGCGGCTTCGTCCGGGGCGGCAGCGCTGGCGCTGCTGCTGGAGGTGCCGGTGGCGCCGCCGGCCAGGTCCTTCAGCTTGCCGAACTGGGCGTGGGCCGGCATCGACAGGGTAGCGGCCGCGATGGCAACGACGAGAGCGGTATTACGGATCATGGAAGAGTCCTTTGGGAGAGACGGCCGCAATGCGGCGCGCGGGATCGGGGATAGCAGCGGGTCAGTGCCGAGCACGCTCGGCACCCACCAGGGCCGGTAACGCCGGGCCATGCCCGGCGAGCGCAGCGGTAACGTCAGCGGACCGCCTTGACGTTCAGTTCGTTGATCATCTGCTGGGCGGCCTTTTCGGCAGCCAGCTGCAGTGCATTGGTGCGGGCGACGGTTTCGTTCGGGCCGGTACCGGAGAACTGCACCGGGCCCACCGACGACACGGTGCGCGGGAAGCGACCGGTCACGTCCAGCACCTTGCCGGTGACAGTGACGAACACGCGGGTGTTGCCGCTGGCCGGATCACGGTCGCGCATGCCGACGTCGAGGGTACCGACGGCAATGTACGGGATGTTCGCCGCACGGATGCCGTTGGCGGTATCGCGCAGGGTGGCCGCGGAGAGATCGTTGCCGGTGCTGAAGTCCTTGCGGATGCGCTCGATGCTGAGCAGGC
>NZ_JBFTNR010000833.1:0-1650 GCF_056665995.1 Stenotrophomonas sp. 05L44_2 | reverse complement strand
GTGCATGCAGGGATACGGCTTGGCACAGTTGCAACGCGTATTGGTGGAGAAGCAGTTGCAGGATGGCAGCTTGGTCGAGGTGCTGCGGCAGTGGCGGCCGCCGTCGGTGCCGGTGTCGATCCTGTATCCGCATCACCGTTATGGATCGCCCATCGTCCAAGCATTCACCGCTTGGGCTACAGAGCTTTTCTCCGCCAAGAGCGAGAAGGCATAGATCGCGAACTCAGCCGTCAGGGTCCAGATATCCCGAGGCGATGTCGAGCCTGTGTCGCTCGGGTGGACTACTTTAGCGAGCGAATCCCTCAGACAGATGCCTTCCGGACGCCACCGCTGGCTAACATGTCCGCTATCGGCCAGCAGCGGGCATCAGGGAAGCGTGCCGGTGCCTGGAAGAGCTCGATCTGGCGTAGCTCGGTTCACTGTCAACTGAGACGAATCCAGTGCTCCTTCATCTGAGCGCGTCACTGCCCGAAAGTCTTTCTCCAGTCCGAGGGACTCACGTGCATTGCTCGCTTGAAACTCTGACGGAATGAAACCGCGCTCTGAAACCCGGCCTTCTCTGCCACCACATCGATCGGCAGCGCTGAACTCTCAAGCAGCTCCTTGGCGCGGCGAAGTCGTTCCGCCTGAACCCAGTCACCAACGGTCATGCCGGTGACCTTTGCAAACCTGCGGGTGAATGTTCTCCGGCTCATCGCCACTTTTGACGCTAGGCTGTCGATGGAATGATCGTCACCGAGATTGCGCCGGACCTCGTCCATCAGACTACTGAGGGCGGCGTCCCGTGAGTTGTCTGGGACGGGTTGATCGATGTACTGGGCCTGCCCACCCTCGCGGTGCGGCGGCAACACCATCACCCGCGCGACGCGGTTGGCCTCCTTCGTTCCGTAGAGCTTTCGCACCAGGTAGATGCAGCAGTCCAGTCCTGCGCCGGTGCCGGCCGAAGTGACGAGCCTGTCCTCGTCTACATAGAGTGCGTCCACGTCCAGCTTTACGCTTGGAAATCTACCCTGGAAGTCCGATTCGCCTGCCCAATGGGTCGCAGCGCGCTTTCCATCCAGAAGGCMTGAGTAGGCCAGCGCGTAGGTACCATAGCAGAGGCCAACGACGTAGGCGCCGCGCTCATGGGCAGCGCGCAGTCCGTGCTGAAGCGCCTCGGAGGGCGCCTGCCCCAGCTCCGGCCAACCTGCGACCACAACGACGTCGGCCTTATCGAGGAGCTCCAGTCCGCCGTCACCCCTGATCATCAAGCAGTGCGAAGTCGGCCCTCCGCCGCCCTCGACGGCGACCCGTACCCGGAACTCCGTTCGCCCCTCAAAACACATGCCGAAGATCGCCAGCGGGACAGACAGGTGAAACGCGCTGACGCCCGGCTGTGCCAGCAGGACGACCTCCGTCGTACCCACAGATTCTGAGTGGATGGTCATTTTGGCCCGATCCCATCGTCATTTGACATCTGGGCCAGTATCTCACGGAAGGCGCCAAGCCCAGACTTTTCCCATCACATGAGCCCTCAAGGAACTTCAATGAGCAAGACACTTCCCGTCGCACTGTGCCTGATGCTGGCCATGGGTGCCCCACTCCACGCATTCAGTGCCGAGGTCAGCCCCAAGGTCTCGATCCAGCAGATCCGCAATGCCACCATCAAGG
>NZ_JBFTNR010000832.1:0-2375 GCF_056665995.1 Stenotrophomonas sp. 05L44_2 | reverse complement strand
CCGTGAATCCATCCCTGGAGGCTTGGCCGCGGCATCCATGCCGCGGACACCCCCGCGACCGGACCCACYCCGCCTTCGACAGATCTCCGCAATCTGTCGGGATGGCATGACTTGCTGTTGGTGAGTGTCGACCTTGGTCGACACGTAGATCCACGGCATGCGTGGACGATTTTCGATTTGGATTTGAATATTCGAGTTGGACAGAGATTCATCCACGCATGGCGTGGATCTACTGCTCGCGGGGGTACTTTCGAAGGCGGGGGACTTTGGGTTTGCGGGGTGTGAGCCGCATGGATGCGGCGACCAAGCCTCCAGGGATGGATTCACGGCGTCCCCGCAAACCCACAGTGCCCCGCCATTCCTCGGAGTGCCGCTGTTGCTGTTGCCTCGGCTTTGGCTGTGGCTGTTGCCTCTGCAGGTGCAGGGCGCAGCCCTGCCGAAACCCCCCTTGGGCGTAGAATGCGGGCATGAGCGAATCCCTCGACAACCACCTGGTCCACGGCCGCCGCCAGCGGCCCGACGGCCCTTCGCCGATCGATGTCATTTCGGTCCAATCACAACTGGTCTACGGCCATGCCGGCAACAGCGCCGCGCTGCCCCCGATGCGTGCGCTCGGCGTGCGCGTGGCCTCGATCCCGACCACGCTGCTGAGCAATGCACCGTTCTACGAGACCACCCGTGGCCGTGTGCTGCCCAGCGACTGGTTTGCCGATCTGCTGCTCGGCACGCATGAACGGGGTCTTCCGCAGCGGGCGAAGATGCTGGTCTCCGGTTACTTCGGCAGCGCTGCCAACGGTGCGGCCTTTGCTGATTGGCTGGACGAGATCCTGCCGGCATGTCCGCAGCTGCGCTACTGTCTGGACCCGGTGATCGGCGATACCCACACCGGTCCCTACGTGGAGCCGGGACTGGAAGCGATCTTCGCTGAGCGCCTGCTGCCGCATGCATGGCTGGTTACCCCGAATGCCTTCGAACTCGGTCGCCTGACCGGCATGCCGGCGCTGGCCGAAGCCGATGCCATTGCTGCTTCGCGCGCGCTGCTGGCACGCGGGCCGCAGTGGGTGCTGGCACACAGCGTCGGCGGCAATCCGGGCGAACTGGTGACGCTGGCTGTGGGTCGCGAGGAAACCTGGCGCTGGACCTCGCCGCTGCTGCCGGTGGATGTGGCAGGCACCGGCGACGTGCTGATGTCGCTGATGGTGTCCTTCCTGCTGCGCGGTGAGCCGATGCAGATGGCCATCTCGCGGGCCATCGCCGGCACCCATGCGGCGCTGGAGGCGACCCTGGCCCACGGCTTCGAAGAGTTCGACGTGATCGCGGCCGCACCGGCGGCACTGGCCGACGGCTTGCGCTTCCGCGCCGAACGGCTGGCATGAGCGATCTGCACGAACGCACGCCGCGCACGGTCGGCATCGTCGGCAGTGCCGGCGCCTATGGACGCTGGCTGACCCGGTTCTTCGAACAGCACATGCAGGTGCGCGTGATCGGCCACGATCCGGCCGATCCGGGTTCGCATGCGCCGGGGTGAAGGAAGCGCCGGTGCAGGCGATGCTGGCCTCGTGCGCCGAAGTGGTGGGCCTGCATCCGATGACGGCGCCGCCCAAGGCGCCGACCCTGAAGGGCCGGGTGATGGTGGTCTGCGAGGCCAGGCTGCTGCATTGGCGGCCCTGGGTGGACGCGTTGTGCCTGGCACTGCAGGCCGAATGCGTGCGCGCCACCCCGCAGCACCATGACCAGATGATGGCGCTGGTGCAGGCGATGGTGCATGCGACCCACTTGGCCCAGGCAGGTGTGCTGCGCGAGTACCAACCGCAGCTGGGCACGCTGGCGGCGATGCTGCCGTATCGATCGGCCTCGTTCGAACTGGATACGGCGATCATCTCGCGCATCCTGTCGTTGAATCCGGCGATCTACGAAGACATCCAGTTCGGCAATCCGTATGTGGCGCCGATGCTGCAACGCCTGATCGGCCAGCTGCAGACGCTGCAGGTACAGGTGGGGCAGGGCGACGACGCTGCGCGGGGCGCGTTCCGCGATCACCTGCTGGAGGCCAACAGGAGTGCCTTCGGCGATCAGGCGCTGGCTGCGGGCAACTACACCTTCGAGCGCGTCGGCTATCTGCTGGCCGACCTGACCGAGCGCAATGCACTGTCGGTACATCTGCCTGAAGACCGCGCCGGTTCGTTGCGTGAGCTGCTGAACGTGTTCGAGCAGCACGGCATCAGCCTCGCCTCGATCCACTCCTCGCGCACGCCTGCCGGCGAAGTGCATTTCCGCATCGGTTTCGTGGCCGGCAGCGAGCCAGGGGCTATCGCGGCAGCCGCGGCCGAAGTGGATGCCAGCGGGATCGGCCGGGTGCTGGCGTAACGCCATTC
>NZ_JBFTNR010000831.1:0-1656 GCF_056665995.1 Stenotrophomonas sp. 05L44_2 | reverse complement strand
GTGCTGCAGCAGCAACCAGGTTGCGGACATTGACCTGGCTGTTGTTGCCGAACACCACGCCGTTGCGGTTGGCAACGAACACCGTGCCATTGGCCTTCAGCTGGCCGAGAATCTGACTGGGCCTTGCGGCCGGATCATTGACCCGGTTCAACACGGCCCAGTCAGCGTTCTGCAGGAAATTCAGCGTGGTGTTGCCACCGATGTTGAAGGTTTCCCAGTTCAGGATCGCCTGGTCGGCGGTCTGCTCGATGCTGACCTGCACCCGGCCGTCGGCGCCCTGCGACTGGGTCGCTTCGCGGGCATTGATCCAGCCACGGGTCAGCGGATTCTCGTCCACCTTCAGGCCATCCTTGCCCAGCCCATCGGCCACCACGAAGCCCGCCTCCYGTCGCGCCTGCCTGGCCTGCTCCTGCATGCGCTGCTGCAATGCGATGGCCTGCGCGGCCGTGCCGAGGTTGTCGATCGACTGCTGCAGCTTCTGTCGCGCCGCATCCTGCTGTTGTGCAGGCAGCTGGAACTGGATCGGCGCGCCATTGGGCATACGGCCACTCTGCGCTGCCGCACCTTGGGCGGCGCCGCGGTCGGCGAACCAGCCGGGGCTGAAGGCCTGCTGCGCCTGGCTGGCAGGAGCGACCACGCTGCCCAGCGCCACGGCCACGGCCCAGGCCATCGGGTGGCTGCGCCAGAGGGAGGCGGAGAAATGGGCGGCGGGCGAATGCGGGTGCGACATCGGGGACCTCGTCAACCTGATGGGCCGCGTCGGCCGCGGCGAGTACGAAGGGGGCCTGCGTAACGCATGCCCTGCACCTGATAGACGGTGGCCGCGGCGTGAAGACGACAGCTCAGCGCGGATGCGGTGCCACCACGAAGGAAAGCGCCGGCATTTCGGCCGGCGCTTCGATCAGCAGGTGTTGCCTTGCAGACAGTTACAGCGGACGGCCGATGCTGGCGCAGGTGCTCGGGTTGTTCACGGCGCCAGCATTGCTGGCAGTCGCGAAGCGGGCACGGACCGCATCACGCCAGGCCTTGGTCAGCGGGATGAACTTGTGCGCGCGGATCGCGGCATCGTTCGGGCCCTGCTCGACGCCGGCGACCACGACACTGCCGTAATGGCGGGTCAGGAAGCCACGCACGTTGGCGCCGACAGTGGCGTTCTTGTAGCACTGGCCGAACACGAAGTTGGTGTAGCCAGCGATCGGGTAGCCCGCGCTCGGGTTGCCGAACACCGGCACCCAGTTGGCGGGATTTTCAGCAGCGGCGCCGGTCGGCGGCGCAGCGGTTTCCAGGGTCGCCTGCACGCTCACTTCATCCGGCGAGAAGGACTTGACCTTGGCCACCTTGGTGGCATCGGTCAGGCTCGGGATGACGTCCGGGCCAACGTAGCCGATGCGGCCGTCAACGGCGTACACCGCGTTGTACAGCGAGGTGCCACCGGTGGCCGGCGCGGCGATGAAGTTCGACGGCACGGTGGTGAACAGGTTGGCGAAGGTCGACTGCACCGAGAACGCCGGCACGCCGTTGGTCAGCTTCAGGGTGGTGCCGGAGACGTCCGCCGGCTGGCAGGCGCTGGTCAGGAAGCGGGCCAGCAGCTCGCTGGTACCGCTGCTCTCGCCACGGTAGACAACCTGCAGGGCACCGGTACGGCCCGAACCAGCC
>NZ_JBFTNR010000830.1:0-1656 GCF_056665995.1 Stenotrophomonas sp. 05L44_2 | reverse complement strand
GATGGTGATGGCGCTTGCTTTTCGACGGACCGCTTTATGGCCGTTTTTCAAGGCTGGATTCCTTTGCTGCGCTGCATGATGACAAGCGCGATTGCGGATGAGTAGTCTGCGCCGTGACGCGATGGTAGCGCTACCACTGGGCCGGTGTAAGGCCAGCGGATGCCCCCCCTTTACCGCGCGGCTGTTCCGGCAAGTCTGAAAGCGAGTTTGAGTCGCAGTGGGTGCAAAGCGCACTGCGATGTTCGGTGTGGAAGACGGGCGTCGCCCGTACGTGCCCCCAGGAGGGGCGGTACATCCATTCGATCGTATGTCAGAGGGGAGAGTCATGAGCGCTGCTACTTTCCGTCGTACCCCAGGCCGGAGGGCTCGTCGATGAGCCGGACGCTGGCGAAGTTCACTTCCAGGGCCATGTTCACCTTTGTCGGTGGCGTCCTGGTCATCAACCCCGCATTCGCACAAGAGGCGTCAACACCGGCACCCGTCGCCGGGCAGCAGAATCCGCCCAGCCCGACACAGCTGGACACCGTGCAGGTCACCGGCATCCGCAACAGCCTCAGCCAGGCCATGGACATCAAGCGTGATTCGGCCGGCGTGGTGGATGCGATCAGTGCGGAGGACATCGGCAAGTTCCCCGATACCAACCTGGCCGAATCCCTGCAGCGCATCACCGGCATCTCGATCGAGCGCCGTGATGGTGAGGGCGCACAGGTAACGGCGCGTGGTTTCGGCCCTCAGTTCAACATGGTGACGCTCAACGGGCGGCAGATGCCCGGCGCCGATGCGTTCGGTGCGTCGSGGCAGGTCGCCATCGGTGGTGTCGACGGCGGCACCCGTGCCTTCAACTTCGCCCAGCTGGCCGCTGAAGCCATCAATGGCATCGAGGTCTACAAGACCAGCCAGGCCAATGTCCCCAGCGGTGGCATCGGTGCCACCATCAACATCCTGACCTCCCGGCCGTTCGACCACGAGGGCATCGTCGCCAGTGCCGGGGCGAAGGCCGTCTCCGACCGCAGCCAGCCGTTCGGCGACGACCTGACGCCGGAACTGTCCGGCATTTTCAGTTACGCCAATCCCGACAAGACCTTCGGCGTGGGCGTGAGCGCCAGCTACCAGAAACGCAAGGGCGGTTCGGTGCAGGCCACCGACAACTACTGGAACGTGCAGCCGTGGACCGGCGCGATGCCGGGCAACCCGAGGGTGGTCAATGCGCCGGCGATCGGTGCGCTGTATGCGCGGCCGAACGACCTGCGCTATGCCTTCTCCGAATTCGAGCGTGAGCGCATCAACGGCCAGGCCGTGCTGCAGTTCGCGCCGACCGATGCGGTGACCTTGACCCTGGATTACACCTATTCGACCAACGAGATCACTGAAAATCGTGGCGAGCAGGGCATGTGGCTGCAGAACAGCAACTACACCGACGTCGAATTCGATACCAKCGGTGCGGTTGCCACGCCGATCTACATCCGTGAAATCGCCGGCACCAAGGATTTCGGCCTTGAGCAGCAGCGCAGCATGCAGAAGTACAAGCTGGGTTCGCTCGGCCTGAACGCGGTCTGGAATGTGACCGACCGCTTCAAGCTCAGCTTCGATGCGCACAACTCGAAGAACGAAAGCCGCCCGAACGATCCGCTCACTGGTGGCGGCTCCATCTTCAGC
>NZ_JBFTNR010000829.1:0-1659 GCF_056665995.1 Stenotrophomonas sp. 05L44_2 | reverse complement strand
GCGCGGCAGCAGGCGGATGCGATCCTTGGCGATCTTCAGCAGCTTGACGGTGATCTCGTCATCGATGCGGGCCACCACGATCTGCCCGGAATGGGCATCGCGGGTCCGGTGCACACCGATCAGGTCGCCATCGAAGATGCCTTCGTCGATCATCGAATCGCCCTGCACTTTCAGCAGGTAGTCCGGTGCCGGCGAGAAGAACACCCGGTCCAGCACCACGAAATCATCCGAGCCGATGTCGGCGCCGATCGGCAGACCCGCAGCAACCCGACCCAGGATCGGCAGACGCAGGACGCTGTCGGGCAGGCCCGGCTCGGCGAGCTTCTCCACCGGCGGTGCCTGCACCAGACGGATGCCGCGGGCCTGGCCCGGCACGCGACGGATCGCCCCGGCCTGCTCCAGCGCCTCCAGGTGATACTGCGCTGCGCGTACGCCCTTGAAGCCGAAGGCACGCGCGATTTCAGTCTGCGAAGGGGGTGCGCCTTCGCTCTCGATACGCTCGGCGATCAACTGCAGGATCGCCTGCTGGGTGTCGGTCAGGTCCATGGTTAGTAGTATTACTACTAACACCCGGGACTGCAAGTGCCGAGGGCGATTCCGGCAGGAGCGAAAGCCGCCGGGCATGGCCCGGCGCTACCGGGAATGCGGCGTGGCTGGTTGGGGGCGGCAAAGGCAGAAGCAGCCGACCCGCGGTCGGCGCTACAGGAATCGCTGCGCGATGCCGCGGTTCCCGGCGGGAACCACCGCGGTAATCACACTACGTGTGCTTGCCGCTTCTCCAGATCGAGAACAGGATCCACACCCCGCAGAACCCTGCGCCRATGAAACCGCACACGCCCAGCGCCAGCAGCCAACGGCTGGAAACGCCTCCTACGCTGTGCATCACGATCGAGGAGCCGATGATCAAGGCTGCCGTGACGATCCCCATCACCAAGCGGTTCGCGGCGCGGTTGACCTGGTCGCCGAAGCCCTGCAGCGCGTTGGTCTCGACCTTCAGCTGCAGCCGGCCACGGCGCGCCGCCTGGACCAGCTTGCGCAGGTCCCGCGGCAACTCACCGGCGAAGTCGATCATGCCGAGCAGGCTGCGTCGGCCACGCTTGAACAGCGCCCGCGGCGCATAGCGCTGCAGTACCACCCGCTCCAGGAAGGGGCGCGCGGCGCTGGCCATGTCGAAATCCGGGTCGAGCTGGCGGCCCATGCCCTCCAGCGTCAGGAAGGCCTTGATCATCAGTGCCAGATCCGCCGGCAGGGTCAGGTTGTAGCTGCGCAGCAGCTGGGTGATGTCGCCCAGCATCAGGCCGATGCGCAGGTCCTTCAGCGGCACGCCGCGGTACTGGTCAACGAACAGGCTGATGTCATGCTGCAACCGGTTCTCGTCCACTTCCACGCCGCCGGCCCAGTCCAGCAACACATCGGCCACGCCCTGCGGATCCTGTTCAACCAGACCATGCAGCAGCTGCGCGACCTGGAAGCGACGCACCTCCGACAACGCGCCGACCATGCCGAAATCGATCACGCCGATGCGGCCGTCGCGCAGGTAGATGATGTTGCCCGGGTGCGGATCGGCATGGAAACTGCCGTCCTCCAGCACCATCTTCAATACGATGTCGGCGCCACGCCGGGCCAGTTCACGGCGGTCGATGCCGGCCGCATCGACAC
>NZ_JBFTNR010000828.1:0-1659 GCF_056665995.1 Stenotrophomonas sp. 05L44_2 | reverse complement strand
CGCCAATCCCGACCGAGGCAATCTGCCTCGGCGAGGCGATCATTGGATTGCCGCACCATGGAAGTCAGTGAGGAAAATTCGCAAAAACTCTCTGCAACGCCGAGCGTGTTCCAATCTGTGCAGCGACGCACCCACGCGGCGTGCATCCCATCACCAATGGCGCAATCCGCCAACCGTCCATGACGGCCGAGGCCACTGGCAGGGGCCGGCTCCGCGTGGCGATCGCGTCAGCCGGCGCAGCATCGATGCGCAACTTGCCATCGATGAATGCAGAGGGTTCCATCCATGCACTGTGCCGTGGCCCCAGGCCGGCGTAGTCTCGGGCCATTGTCGCGCCACCTCCCAGCCCTGGAGTGCCACCATGCCGCTCGCCCGTTTCGATCTTCGCAAAGGTAAATCCGCCGACTATCTGCAACGCGTCGGCGAAACCATCTACCAGGCCATGCGCGCGGTCGGCGTGCCGGAAAACGATCGCTTCCAGATCTTCCAGGAGCACGAGCCCGGCACGCTGATCTACGATCCCGGCTACCTGGGCGTGGACCGCACCGACGACTTCAACTGCATCCAGATCACCTGGAACGAAGGGCGCACGCTGGATCAGAAGAAGGCGCTGTACCTGGGCATTGCCGATGGCCTGCACGCGGCGGTGGGCATTCGCCGCCAGGATGTCTTCATCAATCTGGTGGAAGTGAAGCGGGAAAACTGGTCGCTCGGCAATGGCGTGGCGCAGTACGTGAGGTGATCCATGAACCCGTCGTGGAATCCTGGCCCGGGTCCATTAATGCTTGAACCAACGAAAGTGTTGAGCGCCTGAGCTTGTTAGAACTTTTCAGGTGCATTAGCTGGTCATCCGCTTAGTGCGGTGAACTGTCRTAGCGTATCTACTGGGTTGATGGACGGGCGCGTCGAGCGCCTTCCCAACAGATGCACTCGTTGAGCTTTCTCACTCTGATGTGTTCCGGAAGATCCTCTCGTGCCGACCTCAGTTCGGCCCATCATATGAGTAGTGAATATCGATCTGATTGTAGGCCGAGGCGAATCTCGGCATTGGCGGTGTGGTAGAGGTTGTCAACGAGGAGAAGAGTGAAGGGCGATCCGTTCGCTGTGGCTATAGGAGGGCTGCGGTTGGCCACACATCGATCTGCCACGGCACCGCAGAAATGAACTATCGCAACGTGCTTCCACTCGATGCCAGGCACTCAACTGTCTAGTTGCTATGCTGTACATCTGTAGTCAGCGAACTTCTTGTGTTCGTTGACTTGCCGATGGCCGATTGCCGAGCCAGCCGATCATTGAAACTAACCTCTATGACCGCACGGTTGTGGGAGGCGATGAAAGCAAAGGTGCAACACTGCAGCACTTCGGTCGACGAGGTTGGAAGTTCCGATAAGGTGGAGCATCATTTCGGCCAACACTCGACGTGCAGGAGATCGGAGTGCCAAAGTGAATGGAGCCGGACTTGGAGTTCAAGTCCTTTTGAGATCTTCTCAGCCACGGCAAGCAAGGCGCTCAGTCAATGGGGCGATTGTGGGTATCTTCAGGGGCGCAAGTGACGAGGTGCGGGGCGCTTGCGCAACTCCCTAACAGGGGACAGGCAGGACGAATCTGTCTCTTGGAAGATGAGCTTGCGTACTATGCCTCTTTGAGGCTGTCAGAGTG
>NZ_JBFTNR010000827.1:0-1662 GCF_056665995.1 Stenotrophomonas sp. 05L44_2 | reverse complement strand
GATCACCGCACCGTCATCGCCGTACAGCACTTCGGCGGCGGCGAAGCCGGGGAAGATCGCCACTTCCAGCGCCTCGGCCTGCTGCGCCAGCCAGCGGGTGACTTCGCCCAGGCTGATGATGTAGTTGCCTTCGTTGTGGAAGCACTCGGGCAACAGCGCGTGCGGGGTGGTGCGCGCGCCGGTCTCGCTGAGGAACAGGAACTCGTCGCGGGTGACCTTCTGCTTCAGCGGTGCGCCGCGCTCGGCCCAGTCCGGGAACAGTTCGGTCAGCGCGCGCGGGTCCATCACCGCGCCGGACAGCACGTGCGCGCCGGGTTCGGAGCCCTTCTCCAGCACGCATACCGACAGTTCGCGGCCGGCGTCGATCGCACGTTGGCGCAGGCGGATCGCGGTGGCCAGGCCGGCCGGGCCGGCACCGACGACGACCACGTCGAATTCCATGACTTCACGCTGGGGCAGGGCGTTGGCTTCAGCACTCATCGATTGCATGACTCGTGGGTAGTGCCGGCATCGGGGCCACCGGCGGTTGCCTGGGAATCGCGCGTGCAGCCACGGGCGAAACGGTTGTTTGAATGTGTCAGGGTACCGGGACGGGCGTGATCGAGCTAGATCGCCGATGTTCACATCGCAATTGCTGCAATGCAGCGTAATGCGCGTGGTCTGGCAGGTGCCAACCTTGGTTGGCGTGAGCGGAAACACCAGCGCCGACCAAGGTCGGCCTCTACCCGCACACCAACTCCGCCCGGATGGCCGACAATGGCGGCAGTCCCGACTGCGTGTGAGTGCCATGGCTTTGGATCCGTACGACCTGTTCGATGTCCGTTCCCTGCTCAGCGAGGAAGAGCGCGCGGTACAGGAGAGCGTGGCCCGCTTCACCAACGAGCGCGTGCTGCCGATCATCGGTGATGCCTTCGACCAGGCACGGTTCCCGTCGGAACTGGTGCCGGAGATCGCCGCGCTGGGCCTGCTCGGTGCCACGCTGCCGGGTGAGTACGGCGGCGGCGACATGGGGGCGGTGAGTTACGGGCTGATCTGCCAGGAGCTGGAGCGCGGCGATTCGGGCCTGCGCAGCTTCGTGTCGGTGCAGAGCTCGCTGTGCATGTACCCGATCTTTGCTTACGGCAGCGAAGAACAGCGCCGGCAATGGTTGCCGGCGATGGCGCGCGGCGAATTGATCGGCTGTTTCGGCCTGACCGAGGCACATGGCGGTTCCGACCCGGCCAGCATGAAGACCCGCGCGGTGCGCGATGGCAGCGACTGGCGCATCAACGGCAGCAAGATGTGGATCACCAGCGGGCCGGTGGCCGACCTGGCCATCGTCTGGGCACAGACCGAAGACGGCATCCAGGGCTTCGTGCTGGAGAAGGGCATGCCCGGCTTCACCACCCAGGAAATCAAGCACAAGATGAGCCTGCGCGCGTCGCTGACCGGCGCGCTGTTCTTCGACGACGTACGCGTACCCGACAGCCACCGCCTGCCGAACGTGAAGGGGCTGAAGGGGCCGCTGGGCTGCCTGACCCAGGCGCGTTTCGGCATCAGCTGGGGCCCGATCGGCTCGGCCATCGCCTGCCTGGATGAAGCGCTGGGGTATGCCAAGGAGCGCGTGCTGTTCGGCCGTCCGCTGGCGGCCACGCAGAGCGCGCAGATCAAGCTGGCCGACAT
>NZ_JBFTNR010000826.1:0-1663 GCF_056665995.1 Stenotrophomonas sp. 05L44_2 | reverse complement strand
GCATCGAACTGGTCGGCGGTCATCTTCTGGTCGCCGTTGCTCATCATGAAGCGATAGCTGCCGCGGCCATCCAGCTCCGGGGTCTTCACTTCAACCACCGGGGTTTCGGCGGGGCGATCGGCCTTGGCCGCCTTCTTGTGGCCGCCGCAGGCCGTCAACAGCACGATCGGCAACAACAGGCTGGCGCAGCGCAGGGTTTGCTTGAGGGTCGGGTGATACATGGCAGGCTCCGTTCTGGACATTCGACAACCAGGCGCCCCCTACGCCTGGAACGGTGGCCGGCGAGCGCCGGCCGTGGGCATCACTCAGCCCGGTGCAGCGGCCCCCAGCCGCTGCTGGTCGCTGACCTCCAGCGCCCGCCACTGGCCCTTGCCGAGATCGCCGAGCGTGAGCTCTCCGATCGCAACGCGGACCAGGCGCAGCACCTGCAGGTCGAAGGCCGCCAGCAGGCGACGGATATGGCGGTTGCGGCCTTCGTCGAGGACCACCTCCAGCCAGGCGGTCTTGTCGCCGCTGCGCAGCACGCGCACGGCCAGGGCAAGCAGGAACTCGCCCTCGTCTTCGACACCGGCGCGCAGCGCGGCCAGGGTGTCCTCGTCGGGCAGGCGATCCACCTGCACGTGGTAGGTCTTGTGCGGGCCGGTCTCCGGATCAGTCAGGCGCGCRGCCCACTGCGGRTCRTTGCTGAACARCARCAGGCCTTCRCTGGCCTTGTCCAGGCGMCCGACCGGSGCGATCCACGGCAGGCCGGCACCATCGAAGCAGCGGTAKACSGTGTCRCGGCCACGCTCATCCTGCACGGTGGTGACCACTCCGCGCGGCTTGTTGAGCATCACGTACAGGCGTTGCGGTGCGCCCATCGGCTGGCCGTCGACCTCGATCGGCGGCGCCGGGCTGGCAATCGGGAATTCCGGATCACGGACGATGCGCCCGGCGACACGAACGCGGCCATCGGCGATCCAGCGCGCGGCCTCGCTGCGCGAGCACACACCCGCCTTGGACAGCACGCGCGCCAGGCCATGGCGCACGCCAGCGGAAACCGCAGGGGGATTCGCACGCCCACGCGCAGCGTGGGAGCGGGCAGCGGGGGCGGCAGGTGGGCGGCGCGTGCGCAAGCCTCTGCTCCCCGCCGCGCTTACTTCTTGTCGACCGGCTTGGTCTCAGCCGGCACTTCGGCTGCGRCCGGGGTGGCTGCCGGAACCGGACGCGCCTTGACCACGCGTACGCCGCGCGCCTTCATCCAGGCGTCGAACTCTTCGGCGGTCATGCGCTTGCCGTTCTGGCTCATGTCGAAGCGCCACGGCGTGTTGTCGAACTCGGTCTGCGGCTTGTACGCGGCCGGATCATTCGGCTTCACCGCCGGCGCGCTCGGAATCGCCTTGGCGATGTTCTGGCAGCCATCGATGCGCAAGCGCTGCAGCACCTGGTCCAGCGACTGCGACGGATCGTAGCTGCTGCCCAGCACGCCGCTGGACATGCCCAGCTGGCTGCTGCGGATGTACAGCTCGTCGGCCACCGGGGCGACGGCCGTGGCCGGCAACGGCAGCGGCGAAGCGCTGGTGTTGACCGAGCAATCGACCGCAGCGTGAGCAGCAGGAACCAGGGCCAGCGCCAGAACGGCAGCCGATGCAGAGCGCAGCATGAGGGCATCCACGAAAGGAAG
>NZ_JBFTNR010000825.1:0-1671 GCF_056665995.1 Stenotrophomonas sp. 05L44_2 | reverse complement strand
GAACAACACCGCCACCAGCCACACCGCCGGGTGCACCTCGCGCCAGCGGCCGGTGCCGGCCTTCAGCGCAGCATAGGCAATGAAGCCGAAGGCCAGGCCGTTGGCGATGGAATAGGTGAACGGCATCGCCAGCGCACACAGCGCGGCGGGTACGGATTCGGTCAGGTCGCTCCAGTCCACTTCCACCAGTTCGCGCAGCATCAGTCCGGCTACGAACAGCAGGGCCGGCGCGGTGGCATAGCCGGGCACCATTGCCGCCAGCGGCGAGAACAACAGCGCGGCCAGGAACAACGCAGCGACCACCAGTGCGGTCAAACCGGTACGGCCACCCACCTGCACGCCCGAGGCGCTTTCGGCGAAGGCGGTGGTGCTGCTGGTGCCCAGCAGCGAGCCGGCCACAATCGCCGTGCTGTCGGCCAGCAGCGCGCGGCCGAACCGCTTCTGCGCGCCCGGCAGTTTCAGCAGACCGGCACGGCCGACCACGCCATACAGCGTGCCGGTGGCATCGAACACTTCCACCAGCACGAACACCAGCACCACCTGCAGCAGCACGGCGATCGGCGCGCCGCCGTTGTGGTGCAGCAGGCCGGGCAGGTACAGCTGCAGGAAGGTCGGCGCCAGGCTCGGCGGCAACGACACCAGCCCGTGGTACTGCAGATCGCCCAACGCCCAGCCGGCCGCGGTCACCGCCAGGATGCCGATCAGGATCGCACCGCGCACACGCCGCGCTTCCAGGATCGCGATCAGCAGGAAGCCGCCCAGTGCCAGCAGCGGCGGCGCGGTATTGAGCGGGCCCAGCGCCACCAGCGTGTCCTCGTTGCCGATGATCACGCCGGATTTCTGCAGCGCGATGATGGCCAGGAACAGGCCGATGCCGGCCACGATCGCCGACCGCAACGACGCCGGAATGCCCGACACCAGCCACGCGCGCACGCCGGTCAGCGACAGCACCAGGAACACCAGGCCGGAAATGAACACCGCCGCCAGCGCCTGCTGCCAGGGCAGCCCGGCAGCGCCGACCACGGTGAAGGCGAAGAACGCRTTCARGCCCATGCCCGGSGCCATGCCSAYCGGSMAGTTGGCSRYCAGCGCCATCACCASCGAGCCCAGCGCSGCGGCCAGGCAGGTGGCSACGAACACTGCCCCAGCATCCATGCCGGTGGTGCCCAGGATCTCGGGATTGACGAAGACGATGTAGGACATCGTCAGGAAGGTGGTGACACCGGCCAGCAGTTCGGTGCGCACGGTGGTGCCGTGCTGCTGCAGCTGGAACAGGCGTTCGAACAGGGACATGGAGGATCTCACGACAATAAGGTGTCACGACCAAGGTTCGTGACCTACCCGAATGCAGAACGTGGGTACCGACCGTTGGTCGGTACGCCTTTCGTCACCAGCAACGGTGGTGACCTACCGAAAAGAGAAAGGCCGCGCGAGCGCGGCCTTTCGTTCTTGCTTACTTCAGCGCCTTGAAGCGCAGGCGCTTCGGCGCAGCGTCGTCGCCCATGCGGCGGCGCTTGTCTTCTTCGTACTCGCGGTAGTTGCCCTGGAAGAACTCCACGTGCGAATCGCCTTCGAACGCCAGGATATGGGTCGCGATGCGATCCAGGAACCAGCGGTCATGCGAAATGACGAAGGTGTTGCCCGGGAACTCCAGCAGCGCATCTTCCAGCG
>NZ_JBFTNR010000824.1:0-1673 GCF_056665995.1 Stenotrophomonas sp. 05L44_2 | reverse complement strand
GGCGCGGCCCAGCATGACTTTGGAGGTACTGGCGCAACCGGCAACGGTCAGCAGCATGGCCGCCAAGGCGACCCAACGGATGTTCATGGCGTATACCCCTGTAGGACTGGTTCGGATCATCAGCCGGGCACTCTGAATCGGCGCCAACATCGGGGCTCGACCCATGGCCGCACGCTAGCACGGGGCCGGTGAGGCTGACGGCAACGGCGGTAGGCGGCACTGCCTGGAACGGCTATGGTTGGCGCATGAACAACCACGGGAGGGCGCTATGGGTGTGATCAGTCTGTTGTGGGGCGTGCTGGCGCTGCTGTGGATGATCCTGGCGTTGATACCGCTGCTGGGCTGGGGCAACTGGTTCCTGATCCCGTTCGCCGCGGTCGGCGCGATCATCGCCGCGCTCGGCATCCTGTTCACCCACCCCAGCAAGCGCGGCCGGGCGTGGACCGGGCTGATCCTGAACGGCATCGTGGTGGTGGTCGGCATCCTGCGCCTGGGGCTGGGCGGCGGCGTGATCTGAGCCGGCCGGGCCGGTGCGACCGGGCGTCGCAGGGACACGGCCGCCGGCCGGGCAGGGAGTAGAATGGGCGGCTGCGCGAGCCCCCCGCGTGCCTGTCGAACCGCGCCCTGCGCGGCTGCTCCCATGATCATTCGTTCCCGCCCCCACGGCTGGCAACTGCTGTACATCCTGCGTGGCTCCATCGTTCCGGCGATCGCGCCGAAGGTGCTGGCCATCCTCATCCTGTCCATCGCGGTCGCCGCGGTGGTGGAGCTGGCGCCGCCAATCGGCATCGAGCGCGTTTCGGTCACCCCGTTCACCCTGCTCGGCCTGGTTCTGTCGATCTTCMTSAGCTTCCGSAACARCGCCTGCTACGACCGCTGGTGGGAGGSSCGCAAGCTGTGGGGCCAACTGGTGTTCGAATCGCGCTCGCTGGCGCGGCAGGTACAGGTGCTGCTGGCCGACGACGCGCCGCGCCGCCAGCGCCTCGGCTACCTGACCACCGCCTTCGCCCATGCACTGGCCGCGCGCCTGCGCGCCCGCGACGTTGCGCTGGCGGCGGTGCCATGGCTGGACGAGGAACAGCGCGGGCAGCTCGCCCAGCGCGGGAACGTGCCCGATGCGTTGCTGGCGATGATCGCCGCCGAACTGGCCCAAGCCCGTCGCGCCGGCACGCTCGATTCCATTCTTTACGTCCAGCTGGAAGAGCGCCTGCACGCGATGTCCTCGATCCAGGCTGGCTGCGAACGCATCCTGACCACCCCGCTGCCGTTCGCCTACACCCTGCTGCTGCACCGCTGCGCGTGGATGTTCTGCGTGCTGCTGCCGTTCGGCCTGGCCAGCTCGCTGGGCTGGGCCACGCCGGTGCTGTCGGCGGTGCTGGCCTACGCCTTCTTCGGCCTGGACCAGCTGGGTGAAGAAATGGAAGACCCGTTCGGCCTGGAGCCGAACGACCTGCCGCTGGACGCGCTGGTGCGCACCATCGAGATCGACCAGCTCGACGCCCTCGGCGAACGCCCGTTGCCCGCACCCCTGCTGCCGCAGGGCTACCTGTTGCAATAGCCACTCCCCGGAGCCTGCCATGCCTCATCCCCATTACCGCCCGCGGCGCATGCGCCATGACGAATTCTCGCGCCGCCTGATGCGCGAGAACACGCTGACCACCGACGACCTGATC
>NZ_JBFTNR010000823.1:0-1676 GCF_056665995.1 Stenotrophomonas sp. 05L44_2 | reverse complement strand
GTCTCCAACCGCTCGATCAACGCCCAGGCCACGTTCTGGATCCGGGTCGGCATGCTGTGCGAGATGAACCCGACCCTGAGCTTCCAGGACGTCGTCGCCAGTGAACTGCGCGCCGCCGGTGTGCAGCCGCAGCTGCTTGCCCCCGGGCGGGCCTGAGCCGATGGCCATGATCAAGCGCCCCGACGAGATCGACCGCCTGGCCGAGTCCGGACGACTGCTGGCGCAGGTCTTCGCCATGCTCGACGCCCTGCCTCTGCAGGGTCGCAGCACGCTGGAGATCAACGACATCGTCGAGCGGATGATCGTCGACGAGCTGCAGGCGCGGCCCGCCAGCAAGGGGCAGTACGGGTTCCCGTACGTGCTCAATGCCTCGATCGACAACGTCGTCTGCCACGGCATGCCGTCGGCCGATGACGTGCTGCGCAATGGCCAGATCGTCAACCTCGACATCACGCTGGAGAAGAACGGCTACATTGCCGATTCCAGCACCACGTATGTTGTGGGTGATGCCGACTACGCCGCGCGCAAGCTGGTGCAGGTGACCTACCAGGCCATGTGGAAAGGCATCGCCGCCGTGCGGCCCGGCGCGCGCCTGGGCGATATCGGCCACGCCATCGCCCGCCACGCCCGCAGCCACGGCTACAGCGTGGTCAAGGAGTACTGCGGCCACGGTATCGGCCAGGAGATGCACGAGGAACCGCAGATCCTGCATTACGGCCATGCCGGCACCGGCATGGAGCTGCAGGAAGGCATGGTGTTCACCATCGAGCCGATGCTCAACCAGGGCAAGCCTGCCATCCGCCAGCAGCCCGACGAATGGCCGGTGTATACCCGTGACGGCAAGCTGTCGGCGCAGTTCGAGCACACCGTGGCCGTGACCGGCAGCGGCGTGCGCGTGCTGACCCTGCGCCCTGGTGAAACCCCGTTGTGCGCGCTGGATGCGGCCTAGAGCGGGCGCAGCAGCAACAGCAGCGCAAGGCACAGCATGAAGGCCGCCACGCCAGCATCCAGCAACCGCCATGCTGCCGCGTTGCGGAACACCGGCTGCAGCAACCGTGCGCCGAACCCCAGCCCACAGAACCAGAGCACGCTGGCCACGCAGGCGCCCGCTGCGAACGCCCAGCGCAGGTCACCCGGGTAGCGCGTGGACAGGCTGCCCAGCAGCACCATCGTATCCAGGTAGACGTGCGGGTTGAGCAGGGTGAACGCCAGGCAGGCCAGCAGCACCTGCCGCCGGCTGCCACCACTGGCATCGGCCGCGGCCAGCGCGCTGCCACCGCGCCACGCGCGCAGCCCAGCCTGCAGCCCATAGCACAGCAGGAAGGCGGCCCCGCCGAAGCGCAGCACCTGCAACAGCAACGGCCACTGCAGCACCAGCGCCCCCATGCCGCCCACGCCGGCCAGGATCAGCGCGATGTCCGCGCCCATGCAGGCCAGCACCACCATGCCCACGTAGCGGTGCTGCAGCCCCTGGCGCAGCACGAAGGCGTTCTGCGCGCCGATGGCGATGATCAGGCCAGCACCTGCAAACAGACCGGCCAGGGCCGCAGCAATCCACATCCGACGCTCTCCACCTTGAGAAGAGGCGCAGGGTGCGACCAACGGACTCGTTAAGGCAAACTGGTTTTTCTTTATCCTGTGCAGAAAAACTGAAGAGGCACCGCGTGGACCTGGTA
>NZ_JBFTNR010000822.1:0-1676 GCF_056665995.1 Stenotrophomonas sp. 05L44_2 | reverse complement strand
CACTGTAATGGGCCCCCACTCCCTTCACCTCCAACCGATTGGATCGTCATGCACGCTGAAGTTCCCGCCATTCCCCCTGTCATCAATGTCGATGCGGAGCTGGATTACTGGCGCCGCCAGCACGCCGATGGCGCACTCGCGCACACCTCGTTCGGCACCTATGTMCCGTGGATCAAGTTCGCCTGTGATTCGCTGATCACCCAGCCACGCGCCAGCAACGCCCAGCGCGATGAGCTGTTCCAGACCCAGTACGCCCTGCAGATCATGCCGCGCCTGAGTGAAGCGCAGGCCCGCGAATTCGTCGAACGCTGCTGGCAGCACGTCTACCTGGCCAGCCCGGTGCGCAGCCAGGAAGCACCGCGCCTGCGCGCCTGAGTCCACGCCTGCTGCACGGCACCTGCACGGCCATGTGCCGATGATCGTCGCCATTCCCGTGGAACGATGACGATGAGCGCAAGGAACCTGTTCAATACGATCGCCAAGAAGGCCGCGGCCGCCACCGGCTCGCCGTGGACCTTCCTGGCCGCAGTATCGATCGTCGTGCTGTGGGGCATCAGCGGCCCCATATTCAAGTTCAACGACACCTGGCAGCTGGTGATCAACACCGGCACCACCATCATCACCTTCCTGATGGTGTTCCTGATCCAGCACACGCAGAACTCGGACACCGCGGCGATGCAGATCAAGCTGGACGAGCTGATCCGCGCCACCGCCGAGGCCAACAACGAGCTGCTGGACCTGGAAGAGCTGGACGAAGAGCGCCTGGAAGAGATCCGCGCCGAGTACGAAAGGATGGCGCGCGAAGCCGGCGACGCATTGACGCGGGTACGCGCCTGCCGCACCGAGCGGCGCGACGACGAAGCGGTGTAGCCCTGCTCATTGACCGGTAGCGCCGGCCGCTGGCCGGCAACTGCACGATCCCTGTTGATCCCGCGCGCTGCCGGCCAGCGGCCGGCACTACCGGTCTGCGCGCTTACCCGCGCTCGTGCCAGCCGCCGCCCAGCACCTTGTACAGCGTGATGCGGTTGGCCTGCTGCGCAAGCTGCGTCTGCAGCTGGCTCTGCTGCGCGTTGTAGGCGGTACGACGTGCATCCAGCAGGGTGACGAAGCTGTCCAGGCCCGCGTCATAGCGCGCCTGCGACAGGCGGTTGGCCTGCTCGGCCGCTTCCACCAGGCGCTGCTGCGAGGCCGCCTGTTCATCCAGGCTGACATTCAATGCCAGCGCATCGGCGGTTTCGCGGAAACCACTCTGGATCGACTTTTCGTACTGCGCGAGTGCGATATCACGATCGGCGTTGGCCACGGCCAGGTTCGCGCGCAGCTTGCCGCCCTGGAAGATCGGCAAGGTGATCTTCGGCAGGAAGCTCCACACCCGCGTACCGCTGTCGAACAGGCCGGACAATTCACCCGAACCACTGCCGATGCTGCCGGTCAGCGAGATGCTGGGGAAGAAGGCAGCGCGTGCGGCACCGATGTTGGCATTGGCCGCCAACAGCTGATGCTCCGCCGCCATGATGTCCGGGCGCTGCAGCAGCACGTCGCTGGGCAGGCCAGCCGGCGGTGGTGCCAACGCAAGCACCTGCGGCGCGATGCTGTCCGGCAGCAGCGCCGGATCCAGCTGGCCACCGGCCAGCAGCGCCAGCGCGTTGCGGTCCTGGGCCAGCTGCCCACGCAGG
>NZ_JBFTNR010000821.1:0-2187 GCF_056665995.1 Stenotrophomonas sp. 05L44_2 | reverse complement strand
GCCTTGGACAGCGCCATGTTGTCGCGCAGGTAGTCGAAACCGAATTCGTTGTTGGTGCCGTAGGTGATGTCCGAACCATAGGCTTCGCGCTTGTCGCTGTGCGGCATGCCCGGGTAGACCACGCCCACGCTCAGGCCCAGCCAGTTGTACAGCTTGCCCATCTGCGCGGCATCGCGSYGGGCCAGGTAGTCGTTCACGGTSACCACGTGCACGCCCTTGCCTTCCAGCGCGTTGAGGTACACCGGCAGGGTCGCCACCAGGGTCTTGCCTTCACCGGTGCGCATTTCTGCGATCTTGCCCAGGTGAAGCACCATGCCGCCGATCAGCTGCACGTCGTAGTGGCGCATGCCCAGCACGCGGCGACCGGCCTCGCGGCAGACCGCGAACGCTTCGGGCAACACCTTGTCCAGGGCTTCACCACCGGCGATGCGCTGCTTGAATTCCGGCGTCTTGGCCTGCAGCTGCTCGTCGGAAAGCTTCTCGATCTCCGGCTCCAGCGCATTGATCCGCTGGCCGGCAATCCGCGATGTTGCCGAAGATCATGAGGTTGCCGGCCAGCGGCCGGCACTACCGCCCCCGGAGTACGGGGGCCCGATTCAACCGCGGGTGATGCGCCCGACCGGGGTATTGCCGCCATCGCCGAGGAACTTGCGCGGGTTGACCACGTTGCCGTTCTCCCACACCTCGAAGTGCACGTGGGCGCCGGTCGAACGACCGGTGGAACCGGCCTTGGCCACTTCCTGGCCGGCACGGACGAGGTCGCCGACCTTCACCACCAGGCGCGAATTGTGCGCGTAGCGGGTGACGTAGCCGTTGCCGTGGTCCACATCGACCACGTTGCCGTAGCCGCCCTTGACCCCGGAGAAGCTGACCACGCCGTCGGCCACCGACATCACCGGGTCACCGACGCGGGCGTGGAAGTCCATGCCCTTGTGGGTGGCGRCACCGCGACCGAACGGGTCGGCACGGGTACCGAAGCCGGACGTGACGTAGCTGTTGCGGATCGGCATGCGCGAAGGCACGGCGTTCTGCTGCAGCTGGTGGTCGAACATCAGCGATTCCATCACCGACAACTGGCGGCCTGAAGCAGCGAAGCGCTGCTCCAGCACCTGTAAGTCGGCGTTGACGTCCTTCACCGGGATGTCGGCGGTCGGGCCGCCGGCATCGCCGTCACCGAGGCCGGGGGTCTCGTTGAAATCGAATTCGCCGTCTTCCAGCTTGCCCATCTGGGTCAGTCGCTCGCCCAGGGCGTTCAGGCGGGTGGCCTGCGCCTGCAGCTCGCCGAGGCGGGCAGCCAGCGCGTTGACCTGGGTCTGCGCATCACGCTGGACCTTGGCCAGTTCGGCCTCCTGGCGGTCGACCTTGGCCTGCAGGCGCGAGTCATTGAGCGCGCTGACGCCAATTCCACCGGCAAGGCCGATAATGCAACCTGCGCCGAGCACGCTGCCCAGCAGGGCTCGGGGGCGGTCCTCGAAGTAGAACCGCAAACGCGTGAGCGCCGATTTGGCCTGTCCTTCACGCGTTTTGATTACGATCTTTTTGAATGCCATCAGTGAGTTTTCATGTCTGAGCCGAAATCCAGCGTTCGTCCCGCATCCCGACCGAAACCGGCCCTGGATGCAGTGATGGCGGACAAAAGCGGGAACCCGCTGCGGCGTGCCCTATGGCTCGACGCGCTGGACCGTCAGTTGCGCCCCCAGTTGCCGCCACCTCTGCGCAGCCGTTGCCGGCTGGCCAATGTGGACGGGGAACACCTCGTTTTTCTCGTCGAGTCCCCGGTCTGGCATGCCAAGTTGCGGCTTGCCGAAGCCCAGTTGCTCGACGCGGCCCGGTCCATCGGGCTGAAGGCCACCAAGGTGACCGTCAAGACTGCGTCTCCCACTCCCACGCGCTCCCCAGCGCTCGACAACCGGAATGGACCCCACGCAGTTTCAGCCGCCACGCACAAAGGGCTACGCGACGCCTTGGCAGCTCTGCAGGACCTTCCTTCGAAACCGAAGCGGGAAACCTGAAAGCAGCGGAGCGTCCTGCTCCACTCCCCGTCGCGCGTGTCACCGCAGCGTGAAACATTTCGGGGGCCGGGTCGCATCCTAGCTGGCCGCGGTGGGCCAGTCGTTAGATTGTTGTTAAAACAACGTTAAATTCAGGCTTCGGATCCAACAGGTTCACAAAACCGTGACCTCGGCC
>NZ_JBFTNR010000820.1:0-1687 GCF_056665995.1 Stenotrophomonas sp. 05L44_2 | reverse complement strand
CAACCACGGCATCCCGCAGGCCGACATCGATGCGGCCTACGACGTCTTCAAGGCCTTCTTCGCACTGCCGGATGAGACGAAGCGGAAGTACCACGTGGCTGGCAGCGGCGGCGCCCGTGGCTATACCCCGTTCGGTGTGGAGACCGCCAAGGGCTCCAAGCACTTCGACCTGAAGGAGTTCTGGCACATCGGTCGCGAGATCGCCGACGACTCCAAGTACCGGGACGTGATGGCGCCGAACCTGTGGCCGTCCGAGGTCGAGGGCTTCCGTGAGCGTGGTTACGGCCTGTACCAGGCGTTGGACAACCTGGGTTCGCGCGTGCTTTCGGCCCTGGCCCTGCACATCGGCCTGCCGGAGCACTTCTTCGCCGACAAGACCAATTTCGGCAATTCGATCCTGCGCCCGATCCATTACCCGCCGATCACCACCGACGACATTCCCAACGTGCGCGCTGGTGCGCATGGCGACATCAACTTCATCACGCTGCTGGTCGGTGCCAGCGCGGCAGGCCTGGAAGTGCAGTCGCATGACGGGGACTGGGTGCCGTTCACCTCGGACGCGGACACCATCGTGGTCAACATCGGCGACATGCTGCAGCGCCTGACCAACCACGTGTATCCGTCGACCATCCACCGGGTGGTCAATCCCCCGGGTGAGCTGGCCCGCCAGCCGCGCTATTCGGTGCCGTTCTTCCTGCACCCGAACCCGGATTTCCTGATCGACGTGCTGCCCTCGTGCATCACCGAGGAGAACCCGAGCCGGTACCCGGAACCGATCACCGCGCACGGCTTCCTCGAAGAGCGCCTGCGCGAGATCAAGCTGAAGTAACAAGAAGGCCGCCGAAAGGCGGCCTTCTTGTTACGGCTAGCGCCGGGCCATGCCCGGCGAGYGCAGCGGAGGGTATTCGGCAGGGTTGCACCCTGCACCCGCAGAGGCCAGAGCCAAAGCCAAGGCCAAGGCCAAGGCCAAGGCCAAAGCCAAAGCCAAAGCGGCTCTGGGTTTCTGTGGGTTGGGCGGGGCGGTGTGGGCTGGCAGGACACGCCGTAAACCCGTCCATGGGGGCTCGATGGCGCCTTGCTCGTGTGCGCTGTCCTGCGCACACGGCAAGACCGGGGTTGGGCGTCCTGCCCAACCTGCCCGAGGCATGCCTCGGGCCCATGGCGCCAACGGTCCTGCCAACCCACACCGCCCCACCCCCGACAAWTTCCCGCGGCTGTTGGTAGGTGTCGACCTTGGTCGACACGATCTATCTATTTATCCACGCCATGCGTGGATGAGATCTGTCAGGTCTCGAGGCAGGAAGGAGTTGAAGCTCTGCTTTCGCTTTTGGGGGTCAGATCCCGGCGGCCGCCCGGGATGCTGCCTTTGCCTTTGCTCTTCTTTTTTCTTTCCGTGGCGGGCGGGAACCGCCGGAATGTGTCAGGGGCCGGCCGGGTGGGCTGCGCAGGGGCGCAGGCGCCATGGATGGCGCCTACGAGCTTACAAGGACGTACTTGCAGCGTCCCCTGCGCAACCCACCCGACCGGCCAGCCTCCATATCCCCACCGGGCTCTCCGCGACCAACCAGCCCCAACCCCCGCCACGAGGGGCTGCGCCGTTGGCTGAAAATCCATGTAACCGCTTACACGGAAACGGTTTTTTGCCGCAGCAGGTATCATGGGCGGCTGAGTTCACACAGGAGCCACC
>NZ_JBFTNR010000819.1:0-1694 GCF_056665995.1 Stenotrophomonas sp. 05L44_2 | reverse complement strand
CGGTCACGGTGCTGCGGGTCCATGTTGGCCTGGATCTTGAACACGAAGCCGGTCAGCTTCGGCTCCTGCGGGGCGACGTCGCGACCGGTGGTGGAGCGCGCCTGCGGCGACGGTGCGTGTTCGACGAAGAAGTCCAGCAGCGGCTGCACGCCGAAGTTGTTCACGCCCGAACCGAAGAACACCGGGGTCTGCTTGCCGGCCCGGTAGGCCTGCAGGTCGAACGGGTGGCTGGCACCCTGCACCAGTTCCAGTTCGTCGCGCAGGTCGGCCAGCATCCGCTCGCCGATCTTCTCGGCCAGCCCGGGCGAATCGATCGAGGGGAAGATGGTCGAATCCTGACGGGTGAAGTTGCGGCCCTGCTCGTACAGATGCACTTCGCCGGTGATCAGGTGGACCACGCCCTTCAGGCGCTGGCCCATGCCGATCGGCCAGGTGACCGGTGCGCACTGGATGCCGAGCACGCTTTCAACCTCGTCCAGCAGGTCGATCGGCTCCTTGCCCTCGCGATCGAGCTTGTTGATGAAGGTCATGATCGGGGTGTCGCGCAGGCGGCACACTTCCATCAGCTTGATGGTGCGCTCTTCCACGCCCTTGGCCACGTCGATCACCATCAGCGCCGAGTCCACCGCGGTCAGCACGCGGTAGGTGTCCTCGCCGAAGTCGGCGTGGCCTGGGGTGTCGAGCAGGTTGATGATCTTGCCTTCGTACGGGAACTGCATCACCGAGGAGGTGACGGAGATGCCGCGCTCCTTTTCCAGCGCCATCCAGTCCGAGGTGGCGTGGCGGGCAGCCTTGCGGCCCTTCACCGAGCCGGCCATCTGGATCGCGCCTCCGAACAGCAGCAGCTTTTCGGTCAGCGTGGTCTTGCCGGCGTCAGGGTGGGAAATGATGGCGAACGTGCGGCGACGCGACGCTTCGGTGGCGACTTCGGACATGGCAGTGGCGCCCGCACGGGGCGCTTTTCAAAGAGATAAGCGCCCGATTATACCGGCCTGCCGGCGTCGGCGGGTCAGCGCCCGGCGCTGGCGTCCCCGCTGCCCTCACGGGCGAAGTGCAATTCGCCCTGCGGGGCGAGGATGCGCACCGGCACCGAACGCAGCCCCATGCCCCGGTTGAGCTGCACCACGAAGTGCAGGTGCGGTGCGGTGCTGTAGCCACTGTTGCCGGACAGGCCGATCGGCTGCCCGGCCTGCACGGCCTGGCCGGGACGCACGCGCATGCCGCCGGCCTGCAGATGGGCGTACATCGCCATGCTGCCGTCGCTGTGCAGGATACGAACGAAGTTGGCGCGTCCGGCATCGCGTTCACGGTCCAGACCATTGCCGCGGAAACCGTCCTGTACCTGCATCACCGTACCCTCGCGGGCGGCCAGGACCTGCGTTGCTTCGGGCAGGGCAAAGTCGATGGCGTCGCGGTTCTCCTCGTCATCGTGGCTGAACCGGCCCTGCGGCGCCTGGTCCACGCGCAGCTGGGCAGCCTGGAACGGCAGGCGATAGGCGACGTCTTCGGCGCGCGCGGCCGGATTGCCCGGCACCGACTGCAGACGAAGATCCAGTGCCTTGCCGTTGGCAGGAGAGGGAAGATGGCCCACCACCAGGCTGCCGGTGGCCTGCACCAGTGACTGCAGCGGCAGGCCCTCCACCTGTGTGCCGGGGGCGGCGCGCAGCTCGATCTGCACCGGGCCGGACAGTGGG
>NZ_JBFTNR010000818.1:0-1700 GCF_056665995.1 Stenotrophomonas sp. 05L44_2 | reverse complement strand
TGGTCAGTTTTCCCCCTTCCAGCGAAACCAGGCTTCCGGCGCCCTCGACATGCACCGCGTGCGCTGCACGTCCTTCCGTGGATAGATTCACCGGGCCTGTTGGCAGAATGCGGCCGCCATTGAGGGCATGGAACGCATACCCCGAGGTATCTCCCGGCAGTACCGGCTCGGTGGTGTGGTAGTCGCCTGGCGGGGGCGTCTGGTCATCGCCGTCGGCCACGACCTGCTGTGCGCTGGCGTGACCACTGGTGAACAGGCCAGCGGCCAGGGCAACAGCCAGCACCTGGGGCGCCGGGGTGGAACTCTGCATGGAAAGCACTCCTGAATGGAGGGGCCATGCTCGGCGCTGCTACCGGCCGGCACCATCGAACACATTGCAAAACGCCCGCGGGGCGCTGCCGCAGGGCTGGCTGGCAGCTGAAGGCACCCGGGGTGTCCAGTGCGCTTTACAACTTTTTGCATGGGACGGCCGCGCCTGCGCACACAGACTGCGGCCAAAGGAGACGCGTTCCTTCGCATCCAGCCCCCATCACGGCCACTCAAGCAAAGCCGCCTGACACGGGAGCCGATCCGAATGCCTACGTGGTGGCGCGTGCCTCCCACATTCCCGACACAAGGATCCCCCATGAAGCTCAGCTCCGTCGTTTCCTCGCCTCGCCCGCCGACGCCGCACCGGCTGTTCCGCAGCCTGCTGCTGGCCCTGGCTTCACTCCCCGCCGGCGCTGTACTGGCAGGCGATCTGGATGACCAGGCCGCCGAGGTGGGTGCAGCTGACCCCATCGAGGCCTGGAGGCTCATCAATGGCTCGCAGTTGACGGTCAACGGCGGGCAGACCCAGCACATTCGCGCGGGGGATACGTCCGTGGTGAACCTGCAGAACGCGCGGGTTGTCCGCACCGGTTTGGAGCACCACGCCATCTATCTGTACGGTGAAACCACGCTTGTGGCCAACTCAAGCCGGATCGACGGTGGCGTCTTTATTAGCAGTGGCTACACCTCGGTAACGCTGAAGGACAGTATCGTGGAGGTCGACGCCGACCATCTGGCCCCCGGTGCAACTTCGAGCATCGGCATTGATGCCTCGACCCTGTCGACCTGGGACCCGAAGTTCACTCCCTCGGTCGTGCTGGATGGCACATATGTTCGCGTCGATGACCTCCACTCACCGCCCCGTCCCTTCACCACCGGGACCGGCGCCCGCCTTGTGGTGGGCCAGATGGATATCCTCAATGGTTCACAGGTGGTGGCGGCCAATGTGGGTGCATTGCTGATGGGTGAGCGTGTTGACTCCGGCGCGCTGCGGCTCGACATAAATGACTCCACCCTGCAGTCCGGCCGCGGTGCCGCCATCCAGGTCATCCCACGGTTCGCGAGCACCTATAACATCACCGTAGCCAATGGCTCACACCTGATTGCAGGTGACGGCAACCTGCTACGCGTAGGCCGCGATGGCGCCGTTTCCGGCTCGTTCACCGACGTGAACTTCACCGTGGATGATGCGCGCTTGTCGGGTGATGTCCGCCTTGATTCGCTGTTCGCCACCATGGGTTCGCTGAATGTCGCCCTGCGCAACAAGGCGCAGATCGACGGCCGTTTCATCAATGTCACCCGTGCCGAGATCGACGGCGACAGCACCTGGCTGATGACCGGTGACAGCAACGTCGGTCAGCTCAGCCTCGGCAGAACCGGCACCGTGGCAC